>JAOTUD010000047.1 GCA_029864065.1 Gammaproteobacteria bacterium
CGGCGGATGGTTCATCGAGCCAACCATTTTTACCGATGTAGCGCCCGACTCGGCGCTTGCGCGGGAAGAGATTTTCGGGCCGGTGCTCGCGGTAATGCGCTTCGAAACCGAGGACCAGGCGGTACAGATCGCGAACGACTCGGACTTCGGCCTCGCCGCCGGTATCTGGACCGAGGATCACCGGCGCGCGCTGAATCTGGCAAATCGCCTCGAGGCCGGTACCGTTTACCTCAACAATTACTTCGATGCCTGCACGCAATCTCCGGTGGGCGGTTACAAGCAAAGCGGCTACGGGCGCGAAAACGGCTGGGAAGGTATGCGTGATTTCGTGCAAACCAAGAGCGTCTGGTTGAGCACCGCGCGTCGCATCGAGGCACCCTTCTGAACCGCGTACCGATCAGCACAAACTTCAGGCCACGGCAGACTATCCATCGCATGGCGGCGATATCACTGCTGGGCCTGGTGGTAGGCCTGGTTTCCGCTTTTGCGACCATCGGCTTCGTCGAACTGGTGCGCTACCTGAACGAAATCCTTTACGTCAGCACCGCCAGCCGCAGCGGGCTGGAGCAAACTCAACTCTGGTGGATCACGATCGCGGTGCTTACCACGGGCGGCCTCGTGGTCGGTCTCAGCATGCAGTTCGGCGTCGAAAGGGGCGTCCAGACCGGGCCCGCCGATACCATATACGCGGTTCAGTTACAGGAGCGTCTGCCGACGCCCCGCTCCGGCGTGGTCTCGACCGTGACCGCGATACTGTCGCTGGGCTGCGGCGCTTCGGTAGGTCAGTACGGCCCGCTGGTCTATCTCGGAACGCTGATCGGCCAGGTCACCAATCGCCTGCCTTTCGGCCTGAGCGACGTGCGCAGCATTGCGATCGCCTGCGGCGTCGCGGCGGCGATATCGACCGCCTTCAACGCACCGATCGCCGCGTTGATATTTACCCATGAAGTGATACTGCGCCATTACTCGCTGCGCATGTTTGCCGCGGTCACCGTCGCCAGCGCCTGCGGCTACCTGGTCGCCAACGTCGTATTCGAGCACCCGCCGTTATTCCTGATCGAGTTCGATGGCAGCTTTCGCGGCGTCGAATTCTTTCTGTTCGCGCTGGAGGGTATCGCCTGCGGCGCACTCGCGGTGCTATTCATGAAAATGCTTTACCACGCAGAAAAGCTGTCGCGGAAAATCGGGACGCCCGCGGCGCTCAGGCCGATGATCGCGGGATTCGTCATGGCGCTGGTTGCGCTACAGGTGCCCGAAGTGCTGGGCGCGGGCCAGGAGGTGTTCGACCAGGCCATCGTCGGCGGCGTCTATGCCGCCGATGCGCTGTTGCTGATTCTGGTCGCCAAGCTGCTGGTCACGGTGCTTTGCATCGGTTTCGGTTTCTCCGGCGGCGTGATTTTCCCGGCGCTGTTGATCGGCGTCCTGTTCGGCGCGCTGTTCGCGCTGCTGGTGCCCGGGCAATTTCTGAACGACTACTCGGGGCTATCGGTATACGCGGTCTGCGGTATGATGGCGCTGATGAGCCCGGTGATCGGCGCGCCGATGACGGCCCTGCTACTCGTATTCGAGCTTACCCGCAGCTACGAAATCACCATCGCCGCGATGGTCGCAATCGTGTTTGCCAACCTGATCGCCCACCAGTGGTACGGCCGCTCATTATACGATTTTCAGCTCGGCGAGCGCGGTATCGACCTGTCCATGGGGCGCGTGCGCGCCTACCTGATGCATCATACCGTCGCCAGTCGCGTCACCGATTCGCTGCCGCTGGTCAAGCCAGGCGCCAGCCTGTTCGAGTTGCGTCAGCGCATGGCGGAGAATTCAACCGCGTCGGCGGTCATTGTCGACCAGGACAACAAATACCTGGGGCTGGTGTCGCAGCCCCAGCTACTCGGACTCGATGACAGCATCAGCGTCGGCTCGATTACGATCAATCCCGCGATCGAGTTTAACGAGGCCACCAGCCTGTGGGATGCGATGGAAACCATGCGCGGTTATATTGGCGAGGCGATACCTGTGATCGAT
This sequence comes from Gammaproteobacteria bacterium, assembly GCA_029864065.1. GTDB lineage: Bacteria > Pseudomonadota > Gammaproteobacteria. The sequence goes on from JAOTUD010000047.1 coordinate 2,023, forward strand.
TCCGTCAGCAAACGCTACCTCGGGGCGATACCCGAGGCGGTGATCATCAATGCTTACCTGGACGCGGCCCAGGAATTGCGCCGTGAAGAGTACGAGGTTTGAATTATGGACCTGTATCAGTCAATCGTTAACCAGGTGGCCAATGCCCTCGACGAGGATGTCGGCAGCGGCGACATCAGCGCCGAGCTGATCGACGCCAGGATGCAACTGCAAACCGAATTACTGGTTCGCGAAGACGCCGTGCTATGTGGCTGCGAATGGTTCGACGAGGTTTTCCGTCAGTGCGATGCCGCGATTACCACCCGCTGGCAGGCCCGCGACGGGGACCCTATCGCGGCGGGCAGCATCGTTTGCGAGGTGGCCGGTCCGGCGCGTGGACTGCTGACCGCAGAGCGCAGCGCGCTCAACTTTCTGCAAACCCTGTCGGGCACCGCGACCGTAACCCGGCGTTATGCCAACCTGATCAGGCACACCGGTTGCCGCATTCTGGATACCCGCAAGACCATTCCGCAATTGCGCCTCGCGCAGAAATACGCGGTGCTGTGCGGCGGCGGCGGCAACCACCGCATCGGCCTGTTCGACGCTTACCTGATAAAGGAAAACCATCTCGCCGCCTGCGGCAGCATAGCGCTAGCGGTGACCCGGGCCAGGGAGCTGCATCCGGAGAAACTGCTGGAAGTCGAGGTCGAAAACCTCGAGCAGCTGCAACAGGCGATCGACGCGCAGGTCGACCGCGCGTTGCTCGATAATTTTACCGTGGCGCAGATGAAGCAGGCGGTCGCTCTGAATCAGCAACGGGTCGAACTGGAGGCTTCCGGCAATATCGACGAGTCAAGCCTGGTCGAGGTGGCCGAGACCGGAATCGATTTTATATCCATCGGTGCGCTAACCAAGCATTTGCGCGCTATCGATTTCTCGCTGCGCTACGCCACCGTAAATACCGATTGAACAGCACCGCGTCGGACGACGGCAAACAGGATCACCTGGCCAGGGGAATCCTGGCGTTGATCCTGGCGACCCTGTTCTTTGCCGGGCAGGATGCGATCACCAAGCATCTCACCACCTCCGTGCCGGTGCCGCAACTGGTGTTCGTGCGTTACCTTTTCTTCGCCCTGTTTGCATTGATTTATGCCTCGCGCCAGCGGCCGCTGCGCCAGGCATTCCAGGCGCGCCGCCCGCTGACCCAGTTGTTTCGCGGTTTGCTGATCTGGGCCGAAATCGGGCTGTTTGCCTATGGCCTGCGCTTCCTCGGCATCGCCGAGATGCATTCTATCTTCGCCTGTTTCCCGCTGATCATCACCGCGCTGTCGGTGCCGATGCTCGGGGAAAGCGTCGGCTTGCGGCGCTGGCTCGCGGTTTCTGCAGGCTTTGTCGGTACCCTGATCATCATTCAGCCGGGCAGTGGCATATTCAGCGCGGCCGCCCTGATCGCGCTCGCCTGTGCGTTGATGTTCGCCATCTACAACCTCGTGACCCGCAAGGTTTCACGCGACGACAGTTTCGAAACCTCGTTGCTGTACTTTGGCGTGGTCGGATTTGCCGCTTCATTGACGGTGGTGCCTTTTTACTGGGAACCACTGATGCCCGGAGAACTGATCTGGTTGCTGGTGATCAGCGCCACGTCGATTTGCGGACACCTGTTGCTGATCAAGTCGCTGCAACTCGCGCCCGCGGTAATCCTGCAACCGTTTAACTATTTTATCCTGGTCTGGGCCATGATCATCGGCTACAGCTTTTACGGCGAAGTGCTTGGCACCACAACGCTGGTCGGCGCGGCGCTGGTGGTCGGTAGCGGTATTTACATCGCCAGGCGCGAGTACCTGGTTGCGCGGGCGACGCGGCGGCGACCGCGCAAGGCCCTGTACCCCCCCGAGGCCTGACTATTCTTCAAACCTATAACTGGCGTTGACGAAATCAATTTCCGTCCAGTCCCGTAAAGGTGTATTGTATTGCGATTGTAAATACACCGTGTGAACTTGTCATACGCTACTATAATACGGTATTGACTCTGCTTTTTAGCAAAAAACCGGCGTGAACCAGGAGCCCGAAAATTAACGGTAGCGTTATTCTGATCAACCTGATAGGCGGAGTCGCCCTGCTGTTATGGGGGCTGCGCATGGTGCGTATCGGCGTTTCCGAGGCCTGGGGTAGCGAGATACGGGGCGCTCTCGGCGCCAGCCTGCAGAATCGATTCAAGGCTTTTGCTTCCGGGCTCGGCGTCACCATGCTACTGCAAAGCAGCAGTGCGACGGCACTGCTGACCTCGTCTTTCAGCGGCCAGGGAATCCTGACGACGGCGACCGCGCTCGCCGTATTGCTGGGTGCCGATGTCGGTACCGCCCTGGTCGCGCAGATACTGACCTTCGATTTATCGGCACTGTCCCCGATTTTAATCGCGGTGGGGGTTGCGGTTTTCACCTACTCCCCGGGCGGCCGTGCGCGCGATTGCGGGCGCATCACGCTGGGTATCGGCATGATGCTACTGGCGCTGAAACTGATCGTCGCCGCATCGCTGCCGATGCGCGAATCTTTAATCGTGCAGCAGATTTTCGTCGCGCTCGGCGAAGATCTGGTGCTGGCGATAGTCTTTGCCGCCATCATCGCCTGGGCTTCGCATTCGAGCCTCGCAACCGTGCTACTGGTAATATCGCTGGCGAGCACCAATGCGATCGAGATTACGGTTGCCTTTGCCCTCGTGCTCGGCGCCAATATCGGCAGCGCGATACCCCCGTTCATCGCCACGCTGGGGGCGAGTCGCAGCGCCAGGCAACCGCCCCTGGGCAACCTGCTGTTTCGCATCGCTGGCGTGCTGATCGCGCTACCTTTTCTCGACCTGATCGCGAGCCAGTTCTCCCCGTTCGCTATTGGTAGCGCACGTCAGATCGCCAATTTTCATATGCTGTTCAACGTCTTGCTGGTGGTGCTTTTCCTGCCGCTGATCGATCGCATGGTGGCGTTGACCGAACTTCTGCTGCCGATGGGGGAGCCGGTTAGCGACCCCATGGAACCCAGGGAGCTGGATCGAGGTGCCTTCGAAAACCCGCTGGTGGCGCTGGTCAACGCGGAACGCGAAGTATTGCGCATGGGGGATGTCGTCGAACGCATGCTGCGCAACGCGTTCATCGCGCTCAAGAAAGATGACTACCAGCTGGCGCAGAGAACCCGGGAAATGGACCGGCTGGTGAACGAGTTTTACGATGGCATAAAGCGTTATCTCACCGCGCTCGCGCGCGAGACGCTGGGTGAAAAGGAAAGCAAAAGATGCACCGAAATCCTCAGTTTTGTAACCAACCTCGAGCACATCGGCGACATAATTTCCGGTGACCTGACCCACAACATCATGCGTAAAAAGCTGGTCACCCACAGCAAAATGTCGCTGCAGGACCGCGAGGATTTAAACAGCCTGTATCAGCCGGTAATCAAAACTTTTCAATTGTCGCTAAGCGTGTTCACCTCAGGGGACGTTGCAATGGCGCGTCAGCTGCTGGCGAGGAAATACAAGTTCATCAAACGGGAACGCAAGGCCGTTATGAATCACCTGCAAAAAATCCGCGACGATTCAGCCTACGACTCGCGGCTTAGCGCGATGCAGCTCGACGTCGTGCGCGACCTGAAACGCATCAATTCTCACCTGACCTCGGTCGCCTACCCGATCCTGGAACAGGCGGGTCAGCTGCGCGACCGCCTGCGCCGCAGCAAGCATCAGAGCGCGAAGGGCAGCCGGGTCGCGTCGGCGAACAGGCACTCGCCGAGCACTTGATCCGGCGGGTGGATTATCAATCGGTCGTATCGCTCGACGATGAACGCCCGGAAAGACATGCTTAGGCCAGCAGGCTGCACCTGTACCAGGACCTGAATTCGACGCGTCTACTTTGAACCGAACGGGAGACAACCATGAAACGCTACGCCAAACCTGTACTGATTACGCTGTTGGCCCTGGTCTCGCTGACGGGCCTGGCTTCGGAACAAAAGCAGCGCGCGGCGGATCAGGAGGCGGGGAAATGGCTCGCCCTGGTCGACGGCAGGCAATACCAGGCTTCCTGGGAGCAGGCCGCGACACTGTTTCGCCAGCAGGTTTCCGCCGCGCAGTGGCGTCAGTCGGTGGCCTCCGTGCGCAGGCCGCTCGGCAGCATGATCAGCCGCAGACTGATCGCCGCCACCTATGCCAACAGCCTGCCCGGCGCTCCCGACGGCGAGTACGTGGTGCTGCAGTACCAGACCGAGTTCGAAAACAAGAAGCAGGCTATCGAGACGGTAACCCCGATGCTCGATGACGGACGCTGGCGCGTCTCCGGCTACTACCTGCGCTAATCACCTCGATACGGGGAGGTACCGATGTATGCCTGTCAGCCTCGACGCAAGGTTGTCGGCAAAACCGCATCCAGGACCTGCCGCATGCTGACGATCGATCCGGGCGAGCACGAAATTGCATCGCTTACCGAAAACACGTCGAAAATAATCATTAATGCGGTTACCGGCCGTAACCATGTTATCTGGCAGGAGGTCAAGATGGGGATACTGGCGGCGCGCGCTACTGCAGGAGGTTTCCGCAGAAGCAGGACGCGCCCGCGTTGACGAATGCAAATTGATCGCGGCGGAAATGTAGCAGCCTGCCGGACTAGCGGTTCAGCAAGGCCAGGCGTTCCGGGGTGCCGATATCGACCCAGCCGCCATGGAATACTTCACCGGTTACTCGGTGATCGTCCGCGGCCGCGCGCAGCAGCGGCGCCAGCGCGCGTTTACCCGCGGCGAGCCCGTCGAAAAACTCGCGCTGGTACTGCGCGATACCGCTGAAGGTATAGCGCGGAGAACCATTATTAGCGACCACCGACTGGTCCAGCGTGAAATCGCCTTCGGGATTATGCCCGGGGTTGTCGACCAGTACCAGGTGCGCCCTGCTGTCGATTTGCCGTAACCCGCCAAAGTCGTAATCGGTAAAAATATCGGCGTTGACGACGACGAAGCGTTCCCCCAGCAGCGGTAGCGCCTGCACGATGCCGCCCGCAGTTTCGAGCGCCTCGGCTTCCTCGCTGTATTCGATCTTGAGCCCGAAACCGCGCCCGTCACTGAGCAATCCGCGAATCCGCTCACCGAGCCAGCTCAGGTTGACGACGATATCGGTAAACCCGGCAGCGCCGAGCGCCTCGAGATGATAAACGATCAACGGTTTGCCACGCACTTCGAGTAGAGGTTTCGGCACGGCGTCGGTCAACGGTCGCATCCGCTCGCCGCGCCCGGCCGCCAGTATCATCGCTTTCATGGCCGCTTCACCGCGCCGCGAGCGCCTCGACCCGCTGGCCGAGACCCAGTTGTTCGAGCATCGACAGCAGACCGGCCATCGCGGTTTCACTGGCGCCGACCTGTCGCAGGTATGCGAAGGTGCGCGGAATATCCTTGAGGTAGCCCGATTTACCATCGCGAATGCTAAGCCGCGAAAAAATCCCGATCGCCTTCAGATGACGCTGAATGCCCATCAGGTCGAACCAGCGCAAAAACTGCTCAGCCTCGACCGCGACGAGTCCGTTGACGCGCGCAAGCTCGTAGTAGTCGAGCGCGAGTTGCGCGACGCGTGGCGGCGGCCAGTCGATATAACAGTCGCGCAGCAGAGATACCAGGTCATAGGTGACGGGACCCCTGACCGCATCCTGAAAATCGAGGATACCCGGATTGCCCCGCTCGAGCCGCATCAGGTTGCGCGCATGATAATCGCGGTGCACGAAAACCTGCGGCTGCGCCAGTGCATTCTCGACCAGCACCCGCCGGGTCCCTTGCCATATGGCCTGCTGTTGCCGATCGAGCTCGATGCCCAGCAGCTTGCCCAGAAACCAGTCGCTGAACAGGTCCATTTCCCGGTTCAACAGCGCTGCGTCGTAGGGCGGCAGGTCATCGGCGTCGATCCGCGTTTGCATTGCCAGCAGCGCCGCCAGCGCATCTCCGTAGAGCGTGGCCTCGGACTCGGGTGTCAGCAACGACAGGTAGTCGCTGCTACCGAAATCGGTGAGCACCAGGAATCCCTGCGCGAGGTCCTGCGCGATGATTTCGGGCGCACTGAGGCCGGCACCGCGCAGCTTCTGCGCTACCGCGATGAACTGATCGCAGGGTTCCTGCCGCGGCGGCGCGTCCATGACGATCCAGGAGTCAGCGGCGGTCTGCAGGCGCAAGTAAGCGCGAAAACTGGCGTCCTCAGAGGCGGGGCTCAGGCGATAATCCCGGTAACCCAGCGACGCCAGCCATCGATGCAATTGGGTCGATCTGTCAGTCATTTGGCAGTAACGGCTGCGATCCTGTTAAAAGGCCGGTATTATCCGGTTTTTATTCAGGCAAAGCCATACAACCGATGAGCGCTATCGAAAACCTGCTGCAAGTCATGAAAGATTTACGCGACCCTGAAAACGGCTGCCCCTGGGATATCCGTCAGACCAGCGCATCCATCGCGCCCTATACGCTGGACGAGACCCACGAGTTACTCGATGCGATCGAGCGCGACGATACCGAAAATCTGCGCGAGGAACTGGGCGACCTGCTGTTCAATATCGTGTTTCACGCGCGCATCGCCGAGGAAAAAGGCCAGTTCGATTTCGACGATGTCGCCCAGGGCATTACCGACAAGATGCTGCGCCGCCATCCGCACGTGTTTGGCGACCAAAGCGGCGAACCGGTCAGCGATGAAGACCTGTCGCAACAGTGGCAGGCGCTCAAGCAGCAGGAAAAGTCGCAGCGGCAACCGTCCCCGCTGGGCACCGATTCCGCCTCCAGTTCGGCCATGTATCGCGCCCGCCAGATTCAGCAGGAGGCGGCCGGATTTGGCTTCGACTGGCCCGATATCAACCCGGTTTTCGACAAGCTAGAGGAGGAGCTGGCGGAACTGAAGCACGCCTTCGGCAGCGGTGACAGGGATGCCATCAGCGACGAGCTCGGCGACCTGTTGTTCGTGTGCGTCAACCTCGCTCGTCACGCCGGGGTCAACGCCGAAATGTCGCTGCGTAGAACCAACCGGAAGTTTTTGCGGCGTTTTGCGCACGTACAGAGCCAGATGGCAGCTTCGGGTATCGACATGGACCAGCGGCAGCTCGAAAAGATGGAACAGTTCTGGCAAGAATCCAAGGACCTGGTCGGGTAACGGAAATGACTCGAAGCCGGCTCAAGACGGAACAGCGCATCATCGATGCGGTCGGCACGATATTGCTGGAACAGGGCTACCCGGCGGTCGGCATCAACGCCATCGCGCGCCAGGCAGGCTGCGACAAGGTATTGATTTATCGATATTTTGGCGGATTCGACGAATTGTTGCTGGCGTTTGCAGAAACCACCACGCTGTGGTGGGAGGTCGATGAAATCATTACCGAGACGGCTGCCGATTGCGCGTTGATCGCGCTGCCAGATTTGCTGCAGATCCTGCTCGATCGCTACGTCACCGCGCTGGAATCGCGCCCGCTGGCGCTCGAAATCATGGCCTGGGAAATGTCGGCGCAAAACAACCTGACCAACGCGCTGGCGCGCACCCGCGGGGAACGCGGCATGGAGCTGGTCAAGCGCATTCGCGGTTACTATCAACAGCCGAATATCGATATCGGCGGCATCCTCGGCGTGTTCGGCGCCGCGATCAATTACCTCGTCATCCGCACGCGCAAGCAGCCGCAACAGTACAAGACCGAAGAATGGTGGCGCTTGCAGCAAACGATCGCGAAGCTGCTGCAGGCCTATGCCTGACGATGTGCTGCGCCTGGCGGATATAGACCCCGCTCCGCTGTCGCGCCTGCTGGCGCGCTTCGAACTGCAGCTGCATATCGGTGCGGCCGAAGAGCCGATTCCGGGCAGCTACTGGGGCGACGCGGAAGCCGGATTGCGGGCAAACCGGCTGCATGCTCGTAACGACACCCCGCTGCATTCGATTCTGCACGAGGCCAGCCATTTCATCTGCATGGATTCCGCGCGTAGACGCGGGCTAAATACCGACGCCGGCAGCGACGACGACGAGGAAAGCGCCGTGTGCTACCTGCAAATCCTGCTCGCGGACGAGCTCGACGGGCCGGGTCGCGAGCGCCTGTTTGCGGATATGGATGCCTGGGGCTACAGCTTCCGCCTCGGTTCGAGCAGGGCCTGGTTCGATCAGGATGCCGGGGACGCGCTCGCCTGGCTGGTAGAACGCGGCCTGCTGGACGAGCTGCAACGCCCCCGGTTCCGACTGCGCGCCTGACTAAAGCGGGAAAAGCAGGCCGGAATCGAGCATTTATTGCGCGCTTTGCGCTAAAGATTTGACGCTCCCGACCGATATCACCCATACGAGCATACTCGCGCTTTTGCTCGGTACTGGATTTACGCTTTGCCAAGATTGTAAACAGGAGCAACTGGGTGGACATCGCTACACTTGTCGGATTCTTACTGGCATACGTCATCATCGGTACTGCAATCAGCCTCGGTGGCCCTTTCATACTGTTTGTCAATGCGCCTTCGCTGCTAATCGTGATCGGCGGCACTTTCGCCGTGACCCTGATGCGAATTACGCTGACCAATTTCTTCGGCTCGTTCAAAATCGCGCTCAAGGGATTCTTTTACCGACTCGACGCCCCGCAAAGCCTGATCGAGGAATCGGTCGAACTCGCCAACGTCGCGCGCAAGGAAGGCATACTGGCGCTGGAGGGCCGAGAAATCAGCAACACCTTCCTCGAGCGTGGCATCGGTCTGTGCATCGACGGTCATGCGCCCGAGGTCGTCAAGAACCTGCTGGCCAAGGATATCAACATGTCGATCGAACGGCATACGATCGGGGCCGACATGTT
>JAOTUD010000560.1 GCA_029864065.1 Gammaproteobacteria bacterium
CGGGCCTGTCTACCTCGCTGTAACCGATCGAGAAGGCATAGCGGGTCACCTCCGAGGTCCTGATCTCGTAACCGAGGTTCAGGCTATCGATTTCGGTGGTCTCGTCGTCTTCCGGATCGTACTGCGAGGTGCGCAGGGTGAGCGAGAAATCGCTCGCCTCGTCGAGCGCGTAACCCCAGCCGACCGATAGCGCAGTATCCGTGTATTCGATCAGCGAAACTGTGTCATAGGTAACATCGCTGGCACTCAGGTTCGCAAACACGGAGTTTCGCTCGTCTAGCCGGTAGCTGAGGCCGGGTGCGACCCGCGTGGTGTCGCGTTGCCCGTCGATCACGTTGCCGGTGTCGAACAGCTCGGTCTCCGTCGTCGATTCGGAAGCGGCCGAAACGGCGAGATTCCCGGACAGCCGCTCTCCCCGGCGCGAGGCATCGAACGTCAGGCTGTAGCCGTCGCTATCCTCTATCCCGGATTCCGAGTAGGCGATGCTGTTGGCACCGAGCGTCAGCCCGATACTGGAGATCTCGGTACTGCCCCGAATGTTGGCGAAAGCCCCGACCCGGGTCGAGGTCGTATCGATTTCGTTGGTTTCGGTAAGCCGGAAATTGTTTTCCCGCCCGACGCGAAGGTCGACACCGTAGTCGTTGCTCCAGTCGTACGCCCGGGTGGTCGGCGCCTGGCCGAACAGCAATAGCATAAAGGTCAGCGGTAACAGTCCCTTAACCGGCAAATGTAAATTCATGGTCCCGATTACTCTCAAGATGGAAACAGGCTGGAAATCCGGGGTCAGGGCACGACGATGGTATCGCCGCTGCGCAGCAGGATATTCGATTCGAGCGCCTTCCCGTCGGCAATTTTGCTGTAGTCGAACCTGATCACGGTCTGTTTATTACCGCTTCTTCTCAGGATCTGGATGCTGTCCGGCTTCGCGTAGGGGGTGAAGCCGCCCGCCAGGCTCAGCGCCTGCACCACGTCGGTCGGCCGGGTCATCGGGAAACGGCCGGGAGTGTTGACCTTGCCGATGATGAAAATATTGTTGCCGCCCACCGATCTCACGGAAAGGTTGATTTCGGGCTCGGGGATCAGGCGCGACAGTTTTTGCCTGAGCTCTTCCTGCACCTGCGCGGGCGTGCGGTCGGTAACGTTGACGATGCCGACCAGCGGAAACGAGATTGTGCCGTCGGGCAGCACCAGGACCTCCTGCTGCAGCGCTTCCTCGCTCCACACCGAAATCTGCAGTATGTCACCCGGGTTGAGCCGGTAGGTTTCCTGGGCCAGCGCCGAAAACCCTGTCGATATCAAAACCAGGGCAAAGACGGGAATCTTGAATTTCATAAAACGACCACACCGAAGACGATAAAGCAGGCAAAAAAAAGAGGGCCCGAGGCCCTCTTTTTTATACCATGAAACAGTCGGTTATGCAGCAACTTCCAGCTTGCCTTTGCGGCGCAGCCCGAAAAGACCTAACAGCGCAGTACCGAACAACCATACCGCCGCGGGAACCGGCACCTGGGACAGCTCCAGCTTGTAGTCGGGACCGGGGTCGTTCGCAGAGCCCGACAGAACGATCCTGTAATTCGTGCCGGCAAGCATGGCGAAAGCGATACTCGCCTCTGCAGATGTCGTCGATACCGGTATGATATCTTCAGCAATAAAAGCGAATGTATCCAGTCTCTGTACTGCCATATAGAAATCATCGATCGTGTTACCGCCAAGAATATTCTCCACGGTCGCGGCCACGACTAGGAACGAATCGGCAATTGCCGTGAAGATGTATTCATGGAAAAAAAATGGGTCGGTTTGATCCAACGTCTGCTCAGTGTCCGCTGTAACGACGCGAAGCACTCCGTTTAAAAAGGTCGTCGTCAAGGCAGGATTGGACTGGGCCTCGTAACGATCGCCGGGTCCGAAGCCGCCAATCGTGTCGATCACAACAGCGCTGGCGCTTCCGCTGAAGAAAAATAATGCCGCGATGGCACCTAGTATTTGTTTTTTCATGACTACCTTCCTTACTGGTTTTACAATTAGCGATGCGCCTATCTTGCTTTAACCCTACAAAAAAAACATCACCCAAACAGGGTAAATTTCAATATCTAAAGGCCGAAAACAGCCTTATATCGAACCAATCAGGCTGTTTTTCGATCAGATCGACGGGGCGGAAGGACAAAGGGCAAAAACATCATGAACAAGAGCGCAGTAACCGAGATACCGCCGCCACCACCGCCGCCGCTCGCACCGGCCACTGCGCCGCCGCCTGCGGGATCGCCGAGCACGGCGCAGACGCCGCTGCCGCCCGCCCCGGCCCCGCTCTTTATGGTCGAACTCACCAGAAAGCCGGACGTTCCGTCCGGGTTGAACACGACGGATTTATCGTGCAGGTCGAAGTCACCGTTTCTCCCGAGGACTGCCTGCATGCAGGTGGAAGGATCCAACGGGTCGTCGTTTTTGCACCAGATCTGGTAACCGATCAGGTCGATTCCGAAATCGGATGCGTTCAGGTTTTGCGAACCGGCGGGCCAGGTACCGTCGCCGTTGCTGACGCCGATGACGATTCCAGCCTCTGACTTGGCATTCCATATTGTCGCAGGATCCGTCAGGGCCAGGTAATTGAAAATAATCGTGCCGTTGCCCAGCAATACGACCTGGAAAGTTATATCCGCCGAGCCAGCGTCT
>JAOTUD010000561.1 GCA_029864065.1 Gammaproteobacteria bacterium
GTTTCACCGGTGTCGAAATCGGGCCCGCTGACGACCAGCAGCAGCTCGCCCCCGGAGGGTATCTCGTCGATGACCTGGTAGATCTGGTCGGGGCTGTGGATGTCATATGGCGGCGAAACCATGTCCAGCCAGAATCCGGGGCGGAACAGCGTAAACGCGACCAGCAGCAGCACCGCCGATTCCCAGATCCTGTTGCGCACGAACAGGTAGCCCTGCGTCGCCGACGCAAACAGCATCATCGCGATCACCGCCACGCCGAATACGAAAAATGCCTTCTGCACCGACACGTCGATCAGCAGCAGCTCGGTATTGAAGATAAACAGGAACGGCAGCAACGCGGTGCGGATGTCGTAGGCGAAACCCTGGATACCGGTCTTGATCGGGTCGCCGCCCGAAATCGCGGCGGCGGCAAAAGCTGCCAGTCCGACCGGCGGCGTATCGTCGGCGAGGATGCCGAAATAAAACACGAACAGGTGCACCGCGATCAGCGGCACGATCAGCCCGCTCTGCGCGCCGAGCGTAATAATGACCGGCGCCATCAGCGACGACACGACGATATAGTTGGCCGTGGTCGGCAAACCCATGCCGAGAATCAGGCTCATCAGCGCCACCAGGATCAGCATGAAGATCAGGCTGCCGCCGGACAGGAATTCGACAAATTCGCCGACTACCTGGTGCGCGCCGGTCAGCGATATGGTGCCGACGATGATACCGGCCGCGCCGGTGGCCACCGCGATGCTGATCATGTTCCTGGAACCTGCAATCATGCCCTCGATCCAGTGACCCAGGCTAACCCTGAAAGCAGCGCCATAGTTGCCGGCGCCGCGAAAATATGCCTTGAGCGGATCCTGCGTCAGTACGACCACGATCATCGCGACCGTGGCCCACAGCGCCGACAGCGCCGGCGACAGTCGCTCGATGATGATGCACCAGATCAGGATGACGATCGGCAGGATATAGTAGAGGCCGGTAATCGCGACGGTCCCGGCATGGGGTAGCTCGAGGATGGGCGCGTCCGGCGGGTCGACCTTGAGATCCGGTTGTCTCGATGCCAGCCAGATCAAATAGAGGTACATCGCGGCGCAACCGATCGCGACGATGGCAAAGGCAAAGTCGGGAATCACCTGCTTCACCCAGCCCAGGCCGTAGTAAACCAGAATACCGAGGATGCTAATCCCGATAAAACCGCTCAGGAACCCGATTATCTTGTTGGTCAATGTCTTCGTCGACGGCAGCTTGGGCAGGCCCTTCAAATTCATTTTCATCGCTTCGAGGTGCACGATGTAAACCAGCGCGATGTAGGACACCAGCGCCGGCACCAGCGCATGTTTGAGAATGTCGGTGTAGCTGATGCCAGTAAACTCGGCGATCAGAAACGCGGCGGCGCCCATGACCGGCGGCGTCAGCTGCCCGTTGGTCGAGGATGCGACCTCGACCGCGCCCGCTTTTTCGGGGCTGAACCCGGTGCGTTTCATCAACGGGATGGTAAAGGTACCGGTGGTCACGACATTGGCGATCGAGGATCCCGAGTACAGGCCGCTCAACGCGGACGCCACCACCGCGGCCTTGGCGGGCCCGCCGCGCAAATGACCCAGCAAAGCGAACGCGATCTTGATGAAGTAATTACCGGCGCCGGCTTTCTCCAGGATCGAGCCGAACAGCACGAACAGAAATATCAACGATGCCGAAACCCCCAGCGCAACGCCGAATACGCCCTCGTTCTGCATCCAGAAGTGCCACATGGCCTTGCCGTAGGAAGCGCCTTTCCACTGGATCGCCTCGGGGAGGTTCGGAGAATTTCCGAAAAACACGTAGGCGACGAACACGCTCGCGACGATCAGCAACGGCAGGCCGAGCGCCCGGTAAACGGTAATACCAAGAATTATCATGCCGACAGTAGAAGCGATCAGGTCTCCCTGGGTCGGCAGCCCGGCGCGCACCGCGATTTCGTTGCGCAGCACGACGATGTAAAGACAACAGGCAACACCGGTCACCGCCAGCACCCAGTCGTACCAGGGTATCGATGTTTTGGAACTTTTCTTGAACAGGGGAAATGCAAGCGCCGCCAGAAACAGGCCGAAGGCCAGGTGAATCAGGCGCGCGTTAGAATTGGTGACCACCAGGCTAAAGCCGGTGACGTCACTGAGCCAGAACGGCAGGTTGGACGCGATGTAAAGCTGGAACAGCGCCCAGATGAAAGCGGTCGCGGCGATAAATTTTGCCTCCCAGCCGATCGGCGCCCTCGCCCCGGTATCGACCGACGCGACAATCTCGTCCTGCAAACTCTGGTCATCTTTTTGGTCCGCCATCGGAACCTCCCCCCTCGATATTATTATGGGCAAGCAAAACCAAACGGGCCGCTAAATGCGACCCGTTGGTTATTTTCAGATTGGATCTTACATCCAGCCTCTTTCCTTGTAGTACTTGATCGCACCCGGATGCAGCGGCGCGGAAATCGCATCGCTGATCATTTCCTTCTCTGTCAGGTTGGCGAACGCCGGATGCAGTTTTTTGAAGTCATCGAAATTTTCGAAGACCGCCTTGACCACGGTATAAACCACTTTGTCCGGCACCGAGGCGCTACTGACGAAAGTCGCGGCCACGCCAAAGGTCTCGATATCGCCCTTGTTGTTATACATCCCGGCCGGAATTTTCGCTGTGCGA
>JAOTUD010000562.1 GCA_029864065.1 Gammaproteobacteria bacterium
GATCAGCAGGTTGGTCCAGAACGGTATGGTTACCAGGAAAAGCCAGAAATTGCGGCTTCCTCGCTCGCGCGTGGCGATAAAATACGCGGTCGGGAAGCCGATGATCAGGCAGGCGACGGTGGTCATAATCGATAGCCTGATCGAGCGCCAGAACACCGACAGGTGCGCGTCGGCAAACCCCAGTTCGTCGGTAAAAATATCGCGCACCATGAAAACGTTGAACCAGCCGTCGAGCGACCATTCGTACTTGACGCCGCCATAATTGCCGGCCTCCAGGAACGAGTAAAACAGCATCACCAGCAACGGTCCCGAAGCGGCAAGTAACAGAACGACCAGCGCCGGCGTGCACAGCAGCAGGTTTTTCCTGACCTCCTGGCTGCGTGCGGCCAGTTCGTATTGTGACAGGTGTTCGGTATCCTGGGACATCGACGCCGGGCCTAGTCGCGCAGTATCTGTATGGCGCCGGGATCGATCCTGATGCCGACGGTTTGGCCGCTCTTCCAGTCGCGCCGGTTGGCACCGCTATTCTGCACCTTGGTGACGAAATCCTCTTTCGTGTCGAGCTCGATGTGAAAATGCGAATCGGTGCCCGAGTACCTGATATGGGTGACGGTGCCCTGCAGATCGGCCTCGGCCAGGTTTTCGGTCAGCGTAGCCTGCTCGGGGCGCACCGCGATATTGACCGTCTGGTTGACGGCGCTGTCGGTGGCATGAGAGGTCAGGGTCTTGCCCGAGGACAGTTTCACCACCGAGCTGTCGGCGCTGGCCTCGAGCAGCTGTGCGGTGAGGAAATTGGTATCGCCGATGAAATCCGCGACGAAACGTTCGGACGGACGATCGTAGATATCGCTCGGACTGCCGACCTGCAATATTTTTCCCCTGTTCATGACCGCCAGCCGGTCGGACATGGTCAGCGCCTCTTCCTGGTCGTGGGTTACGAAAATAAAGGTGATGCCGGTTTCGAGCTGCAGGCGCTTGAGCTCGATCTGCATGCCCTTGCGCAACTTGTAATCGAGCGCCGACAGCGGTTCGTCGAGCAGCAGTACGCGCGGATGGGGGGCCAGCGCGCGCGCCAGCGCAACGCGTTGTTGCTGGCCGCCGGATATCTGGTCGGTGCGACGATCGCGCAGCGACTCCATCTGCACCAGTTGCAGCATTTCCGCGACGGTCGCGTCGATTTCGGTTTGCGGCTTGTCCTGCATCGCGAGTCCGAAGCCGATATTTTCCGCAACCGTCAGGTGCGGGAACAGCGCGTAGTTTTGAAACACGGTATTGACCGGGCGCTGGTACGGCGGCAGATGCGAAATTTCCTCGCCGTGCAGCAGAATGCGGCCGGCGCTGGGGTGTTCGAACCCGGCAATCAGCCGCAGCAGCGTGGTTTTACCGCAACCGGAGGGCCCCAGCAGGGTAAAAAACTCGTTCTCGCGAATTTCCACCGAGACGTCGTCCAGTGCGGCCACCTGGTCCTTGCCATGGCCAAATATCTTGCTGACCTGATCGGCCGTGATTGCGACTTGATCAGTCATTTTGCCAGAGTCCCATGATCATGATTATTTATTATTGTCGTGCGCCAACTTTTGGACTTATTATCATAACAATACCTGCAATTCAGGAAACATTTTTTTTCGGCGCGATTTGAAAACCCGGGTCGCCATAGCGCCGCGCTGTCCGGGGCCGGGCACGGTTTTATCGATCTCGACCATCGACGCTGAAAGCCGCGTATACTGTGCCGAATTTCGAAACCGGGAGACTACCATGCCACTGAGCGTTACCGAGCCCGCGGTCGAGGACCGCGCTCAATGGGAGCTGCTTTACCACGGCTATGCCGAGTTTTACCAGGTGCCGATGGACGATCAGATACTCGACACGGTGTGGGGCTGGATACAGGACCGCGGCAACCCGTTTTACGGACTGATCGCGAAGAACGGCAACGGCGACCTGCTGGGATTGATGCATTGCCGGCAGATGCCGTCGCCCCTGCGCGGTGCGATGGTGGGTTTTCTCGACGATCTATTCGTCAGCCCGGAAGCTCGCGGCCAGGGGGTGGTCGAGGAACTTTACAGGGCCCTGAACGCGCTCGGTAAGAAACAGGGATGGCCTTTCATCCGCTGGATTACCGCGGAAAACAATTACCGCGGCCGCGCGGTCTACGACCGGCTCGCCGAAAAAACCCACTGGGTCACCTACCAGATGCAAATAAAATAGTTTTTGGTCAGATCAAAAACTGCTGAAAACGGCTCCGTCACGGAATGGGTACGGTTGACCCGACGAATCAGGGCGTGTAGCTGCAGAACAGCTTTCTGACGTAACTGTCGTTTTGCCACTGGTAACCCATGCCGACCGGAACCAGGAAGGTGTCGCCTGCCGTGAAATTGAATACGACGCCGTCGGCGTTGGTTATCGAACCGCTGCCCTCGAGAATATGCATGAGCTCCGATCTTTCGATCGTCGTCGCGACGCGTTTCATCGGGCTGCAGTCCCAGACGCCGGCCTGGAACCTGCCGCCGGGATCGCGGTACAACGTTAGCCATCCCATGTCGGGCACCTCGCTTTCGTACATCGCCGGGTCCTGCCCGGTGATCGCAGGCAGCTCGGCTCCGGGATCGACGCGAATGGGCTGTAATTGCGGGTTGGCGGTAAGCGGATTGTCGGGATTATTGTGA
>JAOTUD010000048.1 GCA_029864065.1 Gammaproteobacteria bacterium
GTCGGCAGGCTGCTTGTCGATGCCGGCGCAACCGTCAACGGGTTTACCCGTTACGAAGTCGGTGAAGGCATAGAAAAGAAAGTCGAGGACTTTGCCGCCGAGGTGGCGTCTCAACTCAATTCCTGAACCTCAAGAGGCCGCGACCTTCGCGGCTTTTTTTTGCGCCTGGCCGGCTGCTGCCGAAATTGAGTGAAATTATGATCTTAAAATGCACCTTCAATATCGATAAACTGCCATGTTCGTTCGGCATCGAATGGTGCGTTGTCGACAGCGTGTATTCTTTATTGGATTGACCTGAAACCATGGCGCAAATCAAGTACCAACGAATCCTGGTAAAACTCAGCGGCGAAGCGCTAATGGGGGGACAGGACTCGGGCATAGACCCGGCGATGATCGACAAACTCGCCGCCGAACTGATTGAGCTGCGCGACGCGGGTGTCGAAATCGGCATCGTTGTCGGTGGCGGTAACCTGTTCAGGGGCGCCGACCTCGCGGCGGTTGGACTCGACCGGGTGGTCGGCGACCAGATGGGCATGCTTGCCACGGTGATGAATGCGCTGGCGCTGCAGGACAGCCTGTTGCGTCAGGGCGCGAACGCGGTGGTCATGTCTGGCCTGGACATGCCGCAGGTCTGTGAATCCTATACCCAGCGCGGCGCAAGACAGCGCATTGCTGCGGGAGAAATCATTATTTTTGCGGCTGGCACCGGCAGCCCGTATTTCACTACCGATACGGGCGCGAGCCTGCGCGCGGTCGAGATTCGAGCCGATTTGTTGATCAAGGCAACCAAGGTGGACGGCATTTACGACAAGGATCCGCTCAAACATGCGGATGCAGTGCGTTTTGCCAGCCTGCGCTACCAGCAGGCGATCGAGCAACGGCTCGCGGTGATGGATGTGGCGGCAATGATTTTATGTAATGATAACGGGCTCGATCTGGTGGTTTGCGATATTAATCAACCCGGGGCATTACTCGGCCTGGCAAGGGGTGAAACGATAGGTACGAGGGTAACCCGAAACGAGGCACAGCAATGATGAAAGATATCCAGAAAGATGCGCTTAACCGCATGAACAAGAGTATCGAAGCCTTCAAGGCCGAACTCAGCAAGATCAGAACCGGCAGGGCGCACCCCAGCTTGCTGAACCATATCATGGTAGATTTCTACGGCAGCGAGGTGCCGGTAGGGCAGGCCGCAAATATCACCGTGGAAGATGCGCGCACGCTAGCAGTCGCACCCTGGGACAAGAGCATGGTATCGGTTATCGAAAAGGCGATCATGACATCCGACCTCGGCTTGAATCCATCGACCGCGGGCACGGTAATCCGGGTGCCGATGCCGCCGCTTACCGAGGAGCGACGCAAGGAGCTGGTCAAGGTGGTACGGGAACTCGCGGAAAACGCGCGCGTGGCCGTCCGCAATATCCGTCGCGATGCAAACAACGACCTCAAGACGCTGGCGAAGGACAAGGATATTTCCGAAGACGACGAGCATCGCGGCCAGGAGCTGGTGCAGCAGGTTACCAACCAGTCCACCGATGAAATCGAATCGCTATTGCAGACCAAAGAAAAAGAATTGATGGAAATTTGATCACGGCCAAGTTTCGGGATCATGACTTTACAGACTCAGGACTTGGTCCCAGGACATGTTTGCATCATCATGGATGGCAACGGGCGCTGGGCGAAGAAACGGCTGATGCCGCGCAGCTACGGACATCGCAAGGGTGTCGAAACCACCCGCCTGGCGGTCGATTTTTTCGCGCGCGCCGGTGTTCAGCATCTCACCCTGTTTGCCTTCAGCAGCGAAAACTGGAATCGCCCCGCCGAGGAAGTGAATAGCCTGATGGATTTATTCATGCAGTCGCTGAGCGATTACACCGCGGAACTGCACGAGCATCAGATTCGGGTACGTTTCATCGGCGACAAAAGCCTGTTCTCGGCAGAATTTCAACGACGCATTGCCGCTACCGAGGAAGTAACCCGAGACAATCCCAATATGACGTTGAATATCGCGGTCAACTATGGCGGTCGATGGGACATCGTCAACGCGGCGCGAGGGCTGCTGCGGCGCGTCCGCGACGCTGAACTGCGGCCGGAGGAGATCGACGAGGCGGCGTTTGCCGGTGAATTGTCGCTCGCCGGCAGCCCGGACCCGGATCTATTCATCAGAACCGGTGGCGAGCGGCGCATCAGTAACTTCCTGTTATGGCAACTGGCTTATACCGAGTTTTATTTTTGTGATGTATTGTGGCCCGATTTATCCGAGTCTGACATGCGCGAGGCATTGACAGAATACACTCGCCGGCAGCGGCGTTTCGGCAAAACTGGCGAACAGGTCGAGCTGCCCGAATAATGCTGAGGCAGCGCGTCATCACCGGGATTATCCTCGGAATCGTTTTTATCGGCAGCGTGCTGCTGCTGGAAACGCGTTGGGTCGGCGCGCTGTTCACCGTGGTATTGTTCCTGGCCACGAGGGAACTGCTTGCGTTGACGGTCAAACCCTCGCCGATCATCGCGGCCATGGCGGCGGCAGGCTTTGCACTGTTGTTCTGGTGGTCGCTGTCGCTGGTGAATCCGTTGCTAATCTTCTCGCAATCGCTAGCCGGGCTGGTGCTGTGGCTGGTTATTGCTATGGGACTCCTTTTTTACCGCCACCACGGCAACTGGTCGATATTTGTGCGCTTACTGATGCTGGCACTTGGCCTCGATCTGCTGTGGATTTGCGTACACGGCCTGGTTTACCTGCATTACGTTTATGGCGGCGAATTGCTGCTGTTCATGTTTACCCTGGTCTGGGTGGCCGATATCGGCGCTTATTTCTGCGGCCGCAGGTTTGGCCGGCATAAGCTGGCGCCCTCGATCAGCCCCGGAAAAACCTGGGAAGGCGTAATCGGAGGCGTTGGTGCCAACCTGGTCTGGATACCCCTGGTGTTCTGGTTCCAGCAGGGCTGGGGGTTCGGCCTCGTCGAATTCATGCTAATCGGCATGTCGACCGTGTCGTTTTCGATTATCGGGGATTTGTTCGAAAGCGTCCTGAAAAGAGAGGCTGGCGTCAAGGATAGCGGCAAGCTGTTGCCCGGTCATGGCGGCGTGCTGGACCGCATCGATAGCGTGATCGCGGCCGCGCCGGTATTCGTCGCCGGTTTGCTGATGGCGGGTTCGTCATGAAGCTGCTGACGATACTGGGTGCGACCGGCTCGATCGGGCAGTCGACGCTAGACATAGTCGCCCGCCATCGCGACCAGTATGCGCTTTACGCGCTGACCGCCAACAACAACCTCGATAAGATGATCGAGCTTTGCCGCCGGTTCGAACCACGCTACGCGGTGATGCGCGACGCGCACTGCGCGCGGCTTCTGAGCGATCGGATCGCGGACTTGCCGACCGAGGTGCTGGCCGGAGAGCCGGGTTTGGCCGAGGTGGCGGCGGCGGCGGAGGTCGACATCGTGGTAGCGGCTATCGTCGGTGCTGTTGGACTGCTGCCAACGCTGGCAGCGATACGCGCAGGCAAGCGAATATTGCTTGCCAACAAGGAATCGCTGGTCATGGCCGGGGCCCTGTTCATGGACGAGGTCAGGCAGTACGAGGCCGAGCTGTTGCCGGTGGACAGCGAGCACAACGCTATATTCCAGTGTCTTCCGCCCGGTGCCGTCGGCAGGAAGGTTAGCGAGCAGGGGGTTTTCAAGATCATTCTCACCGGCTCCGGCGGGCCGTTTCGGGACGTCGATCCGGCCGAGCTGGGAGAGGTCACTCCCGATCAGGCCTGCGCGCATCCTAACTGGGATATGGGACCCAAGATATCGGTCGACTCGGCGACCATGATGAACAAGGGGCTGGAAATGATCGAAGCCTGCTGGTTGTTCGCCGTGGATCAATCCGATGTCGAAATCCTGCTGCATCGACAGAGTATCGTTCACTCCATGGTCTCTTACCTGGACGGATCGGTGATCGCGCAAATGGGAAATCCCGATATGCGCACGCCAATCGCCAATGCGCTGGCCTGGCCCGAGCGCATAGATAGCGGCGTTGAACCATTGAATTTGTTGCAGGTCAGTCAATTAGACTTCACACTTGCGGACGAGTCCCGCTATCCATGCCTGGCGCTGGCCCGCGAAGCCTGGCGCCGGGGCGGGACCTGCATGGCGGTGCTAAACGCCGCCAACGAGATAGCGGTAGAGCATTTTTTAAATCGAAATATCGGATTTATCGAAATTCCGAGGGTAATTAACAGGGTAATGGACCAGATATCAACCGGACCAGCCGACGACCTCGACACCATTTTCCAGGCGGATGCGGAAGCGCGCCGGCTGGCGCAACAGCTGGTCAAGTTCGGAGTTTGACGAATATGGATTTTCTCGGAATTATTTACAGTATCCTCGCCTTCGTCGTGGCCATCGGTATTTTGGTCACGGTGCACGAGTTCGGTCATTTCTGGGTAGCACGAAAACTCGGTGTAAAAGTACTGCGTTTTTCCGTCGGCTTTGGCAAGCCGATATGGATTCGGCGCTGGGGAGCGGATCAAACCGAATACGTGATTGCGAGCATTCCTTTCGGCGGCTACGTCAAAATGCTCGACGAGCGCGAGGGTGAAGTCGCGGCTCACGAACTGGAGCGCTCCTTCAACCGCAAATCGGTATGGCGCCGCATCGCGATCGTGTCGGCGGGACCGGCCTTCAACTTCCTGTTCGCGATACTGGCATACTATCTGATATTCCTGGCCGGGGTGGGCGGAATAAAACCGCTGATAGGCGAAGTCCGCGTGCCCAGCCCCGCTTATGCAGCTGGCGTTCAGCAACGGGATCTTATCCTGTCGGTCAATGGCATCGAAACCAGGAGCTGGGAAAAGGCCCGATTCACCATGCTCGAAGAAGCGGTGAGCAAAGATCGAATCGTGCTGCAGGTGCAGGGTCCGGACCTGCAGATCCGCGACAAGGTCATCGATATACGCGGTCTCGAATTACTGCAGCAGGAGCAGATCGACCTGATGCGCGATCTGGGATTGTCCTCGTGGAGGCCGGATATCCCGCCTGTCATCGCCGAGGTTTTGCCGGATGGCGCTGCCGAGCAGGCCGGTTTGCAGGCCGAGGACAGGGTGCTGGCGCTCGATGGTATTGCCATAGAAAACGCGCAGCAATGGGTCAGCCTGATTCGCGACAATGCCGGAAAAACGATGAAACTCGAGGTGTTGCGCGACGGCGACGAGCTTGCGCTGCAGCTGACGCCACGCAGCCGCACCGAGGCCGGTGAAACCTATGGCTATATCGGCGTCAGGAACCGCGTCGATATCCCCGAATCGATTCGGCGCGAAATGACAGTGGTGGAACGCTACGGACCCGTCGAGGGTATGCTGGAATCACTCGATAAGACCTGGCGCATGACCTGGCTGACATTGCGGGTGCTGGGCAAGCTCGTCACCGGCGAGGCCAGCGTGCGAAATCTGAGCGGCCCCATCACGATTGCCCATTATGCCGGGATCTCCGCGCGTATCGGGCTGGAACCCTTTCTCGGATTTCTCGCTATTATCAGCATTAGCCTGGGCGTATTAAACCTGCTGCCCGTGCCCATGCTGGACGGCGGCCATTTGTTTTATTACCTGGTCGAAGTGTTCAAAGGCAGCCCGGTCTCCGAACAAACCGAAATTATCGGTCAGAAAATCGGAATTCTATTGCTCTTCTGCTTGATGTCGATTGCAATCTACAACGATTTATTGCGGCTGGTAGAGTAAATTTGAGAATTCGCGTCTGGATCGGTGCGTTAGTACTGTTGTCAGCATCCTGCTGGGTGCACGCCGAGAGTTTCGTTGTCGAGAATATCGAAGTTATCGGCATCAAGAAAATATCCATTGGTACGGTATTCAGCTATCTGCCTGTAAACGTCGGCGAGTCGCTCGATATCGATCGCACACCCGAAATTATCCGTGAGCTTTATTCGACTGGTTTCTTCGACGATATCGAGCTGTCGCGACGTGATAACGTGCTGGTGATCACGGTGGTCGAACGGCCGTCGATTGCCGAGGTTAATTTTGAAGGTAACGACGATATCGAGGATGAGGCGCTGGAGCGGGCTCTGGAGCAGGTCAACATGTCGAAGGGGCGAATATTCGACCAAAACAAACTCGAAAAACTCGAGCTCGAATTGCAGCAGGTTTACTACTCCCTCGGCAAATACGCGGCCCGCATAGAGGCGAAATGGCGCAAGCTCGACGAAGATCGGGTGGCGATCGACATCACGATTTCCGAGGGCGTGTCGGCGACCATTAAATCGATCAATATTACCGGCAACGAGAGTTTCGACGAGGAAGAGCTGCTCGATATTTTCCAGCTGGAATCGTCCAGCGAAGGGATGTTCGCCGATGACGAGTACTCGAGTTCGAAGTTGACCGCTGACCTGGAGTCGCTGAAATCATTCTACCTGGATCGCGGTTACATCCAGTTCGAGGTCAGCTCGCAGCAGGTGACGATAAGCCCCGACCGCAAGGATATCAGCATTACGATCAACATTCGTGAAGGCAGGCAGTTCACGCTCGGTACCCTCGATCTGGCAGGTGAAATTCTGGTCGACGATGCGGAATTGCGCGCCTTGATCAGCTTGCGGGAGGGCGATATCTTCTCGCGTAAGCGGATCAACAACGTGATCACGGCGATGCAGAAACGTCTTGGCGAAGATGGTTATGCCTTTGCCGAAATTCGAATTCTGAACAATGTCGACGAGGCGGCGCGAACGGTTTCGCTGCAGTTTCTGGTTGAACCCGGCCCGCAGGTGCGTATCCGCTATATCAATTTTGTCGGCAACG
Organism: Gammaproteobacteria bacterium; assembly: GCA_029864065.1. Taxonomy (GTDB): domain Bacteria; phylum Pseudomonadota; class Gammaproteobacteria. The sequence continues at coordinate 6,791 of JAOTUD010000048.1, forward strand.
AAAAAACCCAGGACATAGTCCTGCGTCGTGAAATGCGCCAGTTCGAAGGGGAAAGGTATCAGCGCTCGAAGATCGACCGGTCACGCGTTCGCTTGCAGCGTCTCAACTACCTGGGCTCTGTCAATATCCGGCTTGAGCGGGTGCCGGGTGTCGAGGACCAGGTCGACCTCGAAATCGCGGTAACCGAGCGCTTTTCAGGTAACCTGCAGATCGGCGTGGGGTATTCGCAGGTGCAGGGCGCCCTCCTCAACCTTGGTTTTGCGCACGAAAATATATTCGGCACCGGCAATTCGCTGAAGTTTACTTTTGACAACTCGGCCGCTTCCGAGCGTTATTCCTTCGGCTACGAGAATCCTTACTACACCAAGGACGGAATCAGTCGCGGTTTCAATTTCAGCTTGACGAAAACCGATGCGGCGGAGAACAATACCAGTAATTACCTGATTGACCGTATCCAGTTATCGGTGGATTACGGAATTCCGTTATCGGAATACAACAGCCTGAGGCTGGAACTGGGGGTGCTGCGTAACGATCTCGAAACCACCGGCGCGTCGTCGGACGAGGTCTTTGATTTTATTAGAAACAACAGCGACATTTACGATGCCTCGACGCCCCGGGACGAAATCGACGGCGAGCAGTACGACACGGTATTCGCCGCGATAAGCTTCGCCAAGGATACCCGCAACCGCAGAATATTCGCCGATTCGGGGTATCTCAACAGCATCAGTCTCGAAGTCCATGGCGGCGATCTCAATTTTTACAAGACCCGGTATCGGCACCAGACCGCCTATGCGCTCAGCGATACCTTCACCTTTTCCTTCAGGGGTAGAATCGGCTACGGTGAGAGCTATGGCGATTCGGTCGATTTGCCGATCTTCGAAAAATTTACCGCTGGTGGCGTGCGCTCGGTAAGGGGATACGAGTTTAACAGCCTGGGTCCGCTTGACAGTAACGGTGACCCTTTTGGCGGCAACCTGCAGGTTATTACCACGACCGAGGTCCTGTTTCCGCTGGAGAATCTGGGCAGTTCAGAAACCTTCAGGCTTGGGGTATACTTTGACGTCGGGAGCGTCTTTGCCGACACCGCGGCATTCGAGGTTGACGAGTTGAGGCAATCGGTAGGAGTATCGGCCAAATGGTTTTCATTTATCGGCCCGATCGAATTCAGTTACGCGGTTCCGATAAACGATCAATCGGGTGATGACACCCGGAACTTTCAGTTCGCGCTCGGAGCGCAATTTTGAGGCAACATTGAAAAAGGTTTTGCGTGCATTTATCGCGCTGCTGTTGGTAACCGCGGTGCAAACAGGCTCTGCCCAGGAGGCGGCGCACAAGATAGGCTTTGTCAATACCGCACGGGTTTTGAAGGAAGCGCCGCAGGCGCGCGAGGTGGAAGAGCGTCTCAAGGCCGAGTTCGAGCCGCGCGAAGCGCAGCTCAAGCAGAAACGCCAGGAAATACTGACGCTGGAAGAACAATTGAAAAGCGACGACGGACTGAGTGCGAATGCAGGGCGCAAGCTGGAACGTGAAATCAGGCTCAAGGTAAGCCAGCTGAAGTTCCTGGAGCAGGAATTTCGCGAAGATCAGAATCTGCGCCGTAATGAAGAAATCCGTAAATTACAGCAGGTTATATCCAAGGTGTTAAAAATGCAGGGTGATTCTGGCAGGTTTGATCTAATACTGACCGAGGGGGTCAGTTACGTTTCCGATCGAATCGACATTACCACGCAAACCATCGAAATGCTGAAACATGTTTCAGAATCAGGCGAAGAAGCCCAGTAGGCCCGGGTAAATCCGCTTCCGATTACTCCGGGCAGGGCAAGGCACAGCGTTCATGGAACTCATTCTGCAACAACTGGCCGCAAAGCTTAAACTCGTCTACCAGGGCGATGGGGATATCACGATCAGCGGCGCAGCGTCGCTCAAATCCGCGACTGCTGGCGACCTGTGCTTCATTCAGCACGGAAAGTATCTCGATAATCTCGCCCGAAGTAACTGTAGCGCGGTTATCGTACCGCCGGATCTGGCCGGCGAGGTCAGCGGGAAGGCGCTGCTGATTTCGGCAAATCCCCAGTATGACTTCGTGCGCGTAATCGATTTACTGGCTGCCGGACGCCAGCCGGCGAGCGCCGGTATCCATCCTTCTGCTCAGGTAGCCGCGAGTGCGCGGATTGGCCGCGATGTCAGTATTGGCGCGCTGACGACGATAGCCGATGATGCCGAAATTGGCGCAGGAACCTCGATTGGCTCCGGCGTCTCGATCGCCAGCTCCGTGCGCATCGGCAAACGCTGCCAAATCCATGGCCGTGTCACGCTGGAGCAGGGTGTGGTTCTGGGGGATCGCTGCATATTGCATCCCGGGGTGGTCATCGGCTGCGACGGTTTCGGCCAGGTCATGCACCGCAAGCGCTGGCATAAGATTCCCCAGTTGGGCAGCGTGCTTATCGGCGATGATGTCGAGATCGGGGCCAATACCACCGTCGATCGGGGTGCGCTCGATGACACGGTAATCGAACAGGGTTGCAAACTGGACAACCAGATACAGATCGCCCATAACGTTCATATAGGCGCGCACACGGCGATCGCGGCCTGCGTAGGAATTGCGGGTAGCGCGGTGATAGGACGCTACTGTAAAATTTCGGGGGCGGCGGTAGTGCTAGGCCATCTGAGCGTGGTCGATAACGTTACCATCACCGCAATGTCGCTGGTTACCAAGGACATCCGCGAATCCGGTGTTTACTCTTCCGGGACGCCATTGATGGAAAACGGGCTCTGGCATCGCAGCAACGCGCGCTACAAATCCCTGGAGAAGCTTGCTCAAAGCGTTGCCAGACTCGAGAAAGCTAACAAATAAACGGCTGTTTGGCTCGTTTTGAATCTTACCATGAGGAACTAAATTGGAACTTGATATCAGCAAGGTGATGGAACTCTTGCCACACCGCTATCCGTTTCTGCTTATCGATCGGGTGGCCGAGATCGAGCGCGGCCAGAGCCTGTCGGCTATAAAGAATGTCAGCGTTAACGAGCCGTTTTTCCAGGGCCATTTCCCGGGACAGCCGATTATGCCCGGCGTCCTGGTGCTGGAAGCGATGGCGCAGGCCACGGGGCTGCTGGCATTCACCGATATGGGGGATGAGCACGAATCCAAGCTATACCTGCTGGTCGGCATCGACAAGGCCCGGTTCAGGGGTAAGGTGGTTCCCGGGGACCAGCTGGCGTTGACTATCTCGCTCAAGCGCAGCATGCGGGGAATCGGGATATATCAGTGCGAGGCGCACGTGGATGGCGAGCTGGTCGCCGAGGCGGAAATGATGTGCTCCGCGCAGGAGCGCCAGCAATGATCCACGCCTCTGCGATTGTTGATCCCAGCGCTCGATTGGCGGCCGATGTAGAGATAGGTCCCTATAGCGTTATCGGGGCGGAGGTCGAAATTGGCGCGGGGACGGTTATCGGGCCGCATGTCGTGATTATGGGGCCGAGTAAAATCGGCCGCGAGAACCGTATTTTTCAGTTCGCGTCGATTGGCGATGCGCCGCAGGACAAGAAATACCAGGGAGAGCCGACTTCGCTGGAGCTTGGCGATCGCAACGTGATTCGTGAATATGTAACGCTCAACCGCGGGACGGACGAGGGTAACGGTAAAACCACGATTGGCGACGACAACCTGTTTATGGCCTATAGTCACGTGGCACACGACTGCACGGTTGGAAGCCATACCGTGTTCGCCAACGCCGCCTCGTTATCGGGGCATGTCGAGGTCGGCGACTACGCGATTCTTGGCGGTTTTACCTCGGTACACCAGTTTACCCAGATCGGTAGCAGGGCTTTTTGCGGTCTCGGCTCGGTCGTAACCCAGGATATCCCGCCTTTCTCGACTGCCGCCGGTAACCGCGCCAGGGTGGTCGGCATCAACAAGGAAGGGCTAA
>JAOTUD010000563.1 GCA_029864065.1 Gammaproteobacteria bacterium
ATAGCGCGTTTTTCGCCAGCGCTGCCTGATTCACGCTGCTCAGCTGATACGCAAATCCGGCTTCGGCCAGTTCAGCCGCCAACCACTGGCTTGCTGGTGTTCCGCGAAATTCAGATAAGCCGATAACGTGGGGCTTCCATTTGAGCAGCTGCGCCAGGATTCCGGCCGCGCGCTTGCCCCCGCCCGCGCGGATGTTCCAGGAAATAATTCTGGTTGGCTTTGGCATTGATCGTATCGCATAGTGCTCGAGGTGCCATGGATTTTACCGCATAACGGCATTGAACGGGTTCTGCAGGGTATGCAAGTACACCTCTTTTGGACTGAAAGTTGTCTTGCAACGAAATAGGTATACTGTCCCCGTAACTCCCCGCCAAAGCTCCCTACGCTGGCTCGGTGTGCACGAACACCTATCGAAGTGCGACTGAGCGTCTGCATCTGGCCTATTCTGTTGAAAAACTCGAAAAAAATGGGGAAATTAAGGGGACAGTTTACTTAATTCAAACCAGTTTCCGCGATATAAGTAAACTGTCCCCGGATATCAATTGCGCGCCGCACCCTGCAGCTCGATCATAACGCCCTGGTCTACCTTGATGAGTCCGCGTTTTGGCCGATCGAGGTCGATGATGATAAAAACGATCAACGTGATGAGCAGGGACACCAGCACTATAGGGGCCACCATTCGACTGCCGCTCAATCCGGCCGAATAACCCAGTATTCCTCCGGACGATATGAAGACAAGAAACAACAAAATCAGCACGACTTCGGGGACGTGCATTTGCAGCAATGCGCTTCTTCTGCCCTGGTTATCGATTAGATCATTGAGCGATTTGGTAAACGCGCCGGTTGTAACCGGGCGCGGATCCTCGTTGGTCGCGAATACCGCCAACGACCAGAGCTGGTTTTGTATCTCGATAATCTGCCGATTGTAGTCGCTGCGCTGTGCAGATTTCGTAAGATCGATCTGGCCCATCGCGATACGCTTGTCGATATATTTCGATAACAGGTCGCTGGCCCTGTCCCGGTGATGCTCGGGAAGCAGCTGGATCCGCAAAACGGCAGTCCCGATCGCGTTAGCCTCGTCAATCAGCGCCAGGCTGCGGCTGTCGTACCTCTGCATGGACATGCTGAACGTAAAACCAAGCAACAGTGCCAGCAGGCCCAGAATGCTGGCCTGGATAGAGCCGGTAAGCGCCTTTACTTCGTTATTGGTGCGGACCTGGACGAAGCGGCCAATCCGAAAACCAGCCTCGTTGGTTACCACAATCGCGATAAACAGCAGCGCCGATATGACGAGGCTGCTATATCCATAAAGTATTTCCTGCTGGTCCATTTAGACTCCTTGCCTGTCGGGATTTTCAGCGCTTTGATCAGAATGCCGGGCGGGTGACGTTACCCATTACCTAGCATGATCGGGCAGACTATAACCACGATTAAAAGGTCACTGGGGCGACAAGATAATACCACGCTATTAATTGCCCGGCGCCTGTTTTCAGAAACGCCAAATCCGACCTTTCCTGCTCGAGTGTCGATAACGGGTCGAAACCGGGTTGGCCGAAACGCCATCAGCACCATGCCGTATGGCGCAGAATCCCTCACAATCGTGTTCCATATCGGGTAGAATCGCGCCCCTACCGGAATCCGCCATGCAAATCGAACTGTCAGCAAACGCCAGGCCCCTGAACCAGTACCCGCTTTACTGGGCGGAATGCTTTGGCACGGCCCCGTTGCTGCCGATGTCGCGCGCCGAGATGGAACAGCTCGGCTGGGACAGCTGCGACATCATCATCGTCACCGGCGACGCCTACGTCGACCACCCCAGTTTCGGCATGGCGATCGTCGGGCGGCTGCTCGAGGCGCAGGGATTTCGCGTCGGCATCATCGCGCAGCCCGACTGGCAATCCGCCGATCCGTTCAAGGTGCTGGGCAAACCAAACCTGTTCTTCGGCGTCACCGCCGGCAACATGGATTCGATGATCAACCGCTACACCGCGGACCGCAAGATTCGCAGCGACGACGCCTATTCGCCCGACGACATCGGCGGCAAACGCCCCGACCGCTGTTCGATCGTTTATTCGCAGCGCTGCCGCGAAGCCTACAACGACGTTCCGGTCATCATCGGCGGCATCGAGGCCTCGCTGCGCCGCATCGCGCATTACGATTACTGGCAGGACAAGGTGCGGCGGTCGATCCTGGCCGATGCCAAGGCCGACCTGCTGCTGTACGGCAACGCCGAGCGCGCACTGGTCGAGATCGCGCATCGATTGGCCAGCGGAGAAACCACCGATCAAATCACCGATGTCCGCGGCAGCGCGTTTTTCATCAAGGACCTGCCGGCCGACTGGACCGTCATCGACTCGACCAACGTCGACAAGCCCGGCCGCGTGGAAAAGCCGCTAAACCCATACGCGATCATCGACGAAACGGTCTGCGATGCGAGCCCCGACAACGACCGGATGCCGGGCGCCGCTATCCGCCTGGACGGCAAGCTCGCAAAGGTGCAGCAAAAACTGGCGCTGCGCCTCAAGACCGTGGTACGACTGCCATCATTCAACGATGTCAGCCGCGATCCGGTGCTTTACGCGCACGCGAGCCGCGTGCTGCACCTCGAAACCAACCCGGGCAATGCGCGCGCGCTGGTGCAAAACCAGGGCGGGCAAA
>JAOTUD010000564.1 GCA_029864065.1 Gammaproteobacteria bacterium
GCGGGTTTTTACACCCCCACCAGCGGCGATATTCTTTACCGCGGGCACAGTATCGCGGGGCGAAAACCGCATAACATCGCCGAACTGGGGATCGTGCGCACCTTCCAGGAGACCACGCTGTTCCAGGAGCTCAGCGTATTCGATAATGTCCTCGTGGGCTGCCATATCAGGGCTCGCAGCAACCTGGTCGCGGCGATCCTGGGCCTCGATCGCGGCCGGCAGCGGGCGGCGCGGGAAAAGGTCGGTGAAGTTCTCGAGTTCATGGGACTCGAAGACCGCCGTCACCAGCTCGCGGCCGAGCTGCCGCTCGGCTCGCAGCGAGCACTGGCGATCGCGATTGCGCTGGCCAGCGAGCCGAAGTTGCTGCTGATGGACGAACCCTTCGCTGGCATGAATGCGGAGGAAACCCGCCACATGATGGATCTGACCCGGCGGGTGCGGGAGTCCGGGGTCAGCGTGGTACTGGTCGAACACGACATGAAGGCGGTCATGGGACTGTGCGGCTACCTGACCGTGCTGAACTTCGGCCAGCTGCTGGCCGAGGGGACGCCGGACGAAATCAGGCACGACGACAGGGTAATCGGGGCCTACCTGGGCGGGGTCAGGTAAGTGCTGCTGCAGGTACAGGACATCCACGTCCATTACGGCCAGGTGGCGGCGCTCAAGGGGATATCGCTCGAGGTCGACGAGGCGGACTTCGTCACACTGATCGGATCCAACGGCGCCGGCAAGAGCACCACGCTGCGCACGATTTCGGGACTGGAACACCCCAGCGCTGGATCGATCGTCTACGAGGGCGAGGCGATCGAGAAACTGTCCGCGGACCGTATCGTCAAGCTTGGCATCGCGCACGTGCCAGAAGGCCGCAGGGTTTTCAAGGATTTGACGGTGATCGAGAACCTGCGCCTCGGCGCCTTCACCCGCAAGGACCAGCCGGGCATCGACGACGACCTCGATAAGCTGTTCGCGCATTTCCCGCGACTGCACGAGCGCAAGGATCAAATGGCGCGCACGATGAGCGGCGGCGAACAGCAGATGGTCGCCATCGGCCGCGCGTTGATGTCGAGACCGCGCATGCTGCTGCTCGACGAACCGTCGCTCGGGCTGGCGCCGGTGATCGTGCAGGAAATCGCGCGTATCCTGATTGAAATCAACCGCGACGGGGTCGCCATCGTGCTGGTCGAGCAGAATGCCGAAATGGCGCTGGAACTGGCGTGCCACGGCTACGTGCTCGAAACTGGCAATATCACGCTCGAGGGCGAAGCCAGCACGCTGATGGATAACGAGCACGTGCGCAAGGCCTACCTCGGAATCTGATACGCGGAAATCGCTTTATCCTCCGCCAGTCCGCGCTTCTCTTTCGCGCCCCCGGGAGGCAAAATGATACTTGCCTCGATCCAGATTCCTATACTTCGGAGGGTAGCGCGATGATAAGGTCGGTGACGGTTCTGACATACCTGTTGTTGGTTCACTGGCCCGTTGTGGCAGCAACGGATCCATTTGTCGGCAACTTCGTCGGTGAACTCGATAGCGAAACCTTCGAGCTGTCGATCAGCGCCTCCGGGACCCAGTACGAAGGCTATATCAGTGTCGGTGGTGATACCATTCCGCTGGTTGGGCGACGCTTCGGCGAGCAACTCTCGGGACAGCTTGGGATTGGCGGCGACAGTTTCGGCTTTAACGCCCGCGTACAGGGCGCGGTTCTGCTGTTTCAGGACGAAAATGGCGTGCAGATACGGTTCCTGCGGGATCACGACGCGTCGGTGAGCAACGCCGAACGGTTGGACGAGCCCGTCGTTTCGGGGCAGCGCGAGGTTTATGTCAACCGCATCCGTGTCGATACCGAGGTCTTGCAAGATCTCGAGACACAGGATCGGTTACCGATTGCCGACGGCCGCTACTGGTACGATGCCGATACCGGCGCCTGGGGGGTCGAGGGCGGGCCGACCGCGGGCCTGATTTACCCCGGGCTGCCGTTGCCGGGACCGATGCCGGTCGATATCTCGGGCGGCGGCAGCGGAGTTTTCATCAATGGCCGTGAAATCCACCCGCTCGACCAGCAGGCGCTGTATCAACTTTTCGGCGTTACTTACCAGGGGGAGTTCTGGATGGATAACCTGGGCAATATCGGCTATGTCGGCGGCCCCGCAATCGCTAACCTGTTACAGGCGTCGCCTGCGGCGCCATCGGTGGCGGAAGGCGGTTCGGTAACCCAGGGGTACGACTCCGCCGGCGGCGCACGCGGAACGCTCGGTGCCGGCATGTACTCGGGCCGTAGCGCGACCGGGAAATCGGTGTTCTGGTACCCGGGTATGTAAAAAAAAGGCGCGCCAGTCGGCACGCCCATTTAGATCGACTACGTGGAGATAGGTAGTCAGGATTGTGCGAGATAACTCTCCTGCGAATCGTCGAGCGCATCCTTCCACGGCGTGTGGTGCGCGGGAGCCATGGTGCCGGTCAGCGCCGATTTATAGCCGTGATCGCGGAAGGTCATGATGTTTTCCTTCTTGTGTTTCTTCCACTGGAAGAACGCCTCGTTGGCGCCGGCGCAGTCGAATTCCGGGTAGTCGGTCAGCGCCATCAGGTCCATCGTGTACTTGCCCTGGAACTCGATCGCGCCGTAGTCGTCGGGAATATTGTCCTCGGCCTCGCGCC
>JAOTUD010000049.1 GCA_029864065.1 Gammaproteobacteria bacterium
GCTTTTGACCTTGCGCATTTCCCCGACCAGCGGCGCGACCTCGGTGGTCTCGACCGACTGGATTTGCGGCGCCTCGCTGGTGCAGATCGGATGGGCAAGGAAACGCGGCAGGTACCATGGCCCGCCCGCCTTGGGTCCCGTACCGGAAAGGCCTTCGCCGCCGAACGGCTGGGTGCCGACAACCGCGCCGATCTGGTTACGGTTAATGTAGATATTGCCGACCCTGATACGTTTGACGACCCGCTCGACGCGCGAATCGACCCGGGTATGCATGCCGAAAGTGAGGCCAAAGCCCTGCGTGTTGATGGCATCGACGACCGCGTCGATTGCGCTTGCGGGGTAGCGTGCGATATGCAAAACCGGACCAAATATTTCTTCCTGCAACTGCTCGATACCATCGAGTTCGATAACGGTCGGCGCGACGAACAAGCCCTGCGCCGGGGCGGCCAGCGATTTCAGCACGCGCCCCTGCCGTGCCATGCGCTCACAGTGATTTTCTATTTTCTCCTTTGCCGCGGCATCGATTACCGGGCCGACGTCGGTGGCCAGGTACCATGGATTCCCGATATGGAGCTCGTCCATTGCGCCCGACAGCATTTCCAGAATTTTGTCGGCAACGTCCTCCTGCAAATACAGCATGCGCAGCGCCGAGCAGCGTTGCCCCGCGCTCTGGAACGCGGAAGCCAGGATATCGCGCACAACCTGTTCGGGTAAGGCGCTGGAGTCGACAATCATCGCATTGAGACCACCGGTCTCGGCGATCAGCGGCGCTTCCGCTGCCAGGTTTTTGGCCATGCTGCGGTTGATCCGCAGCGCGGTAGCGGTGGACCCGGTAAAGCAGATACCGGCGACGCGGCTATCGGCGGAAAGGGCCGCCCCGACCACGGCGCCGCTGCCGGGCAGTAGCTGTATGGCCGAGTCCGGGATACCGGCCCGATGCATCAGGCTCACCGCGAACGCGGCGATCAGGCTGGTTTGTTCGGCAGGCTTGGCGATGACGCAGTTGCCGGCGGCGAGCGCGGCGAAAATCTGACCACTGAATATGGCCAGCGGGAAGTTCCACGGTGAAATGCAGGCGATCACGCCGCGCGCGTCTTTTGCGGTAGCGCAAGTCCGCGCCTGGCTGGCGTAGTAACGTGCAAAATCGACCGCCTCGCGAACTTCTCCGACCGCGTCCAGCCAGGTCTTTCCAGCCTCGCGTGCCAGCAGCGCAAAAAGTTCCGCGACGTTTTCCTCGTAAAGGTCGGCAACTTTTTGCAGGTATTCGACGCGCCCGTCGACGCTGGTTCGAGACCAGCCGTCGAAACCTTCGACGGCGGCGCGCAGCGCGCAATCGACGGCTTCGGGGGTGGCGTCATACACGTCGCCGACCCGATCGCCCGGTGCGGCGGGATTCCATACGTCGCGCGCGCCGGACTCCGCCGCGGCGATCGCGATCATCGGCCGCGCCTGCCAGGTTTTCGCCGCAAAGGCTTCGCGCGATTCGTGTAAATGCTGCAGGGTCGTCAGGTCGGTGATGTCCCAACCCATAGAGTTCCTGCGGGCGTCGCCATAGAGATCGATAGGTAACGGTATTTTAGGATTTGGTATTTGCTCGAGCTGGCTGATTACCTCGACTGGATCGCGCGCTATCGATTCCGGGGTAATCTTGGTATCTACGATCTGGTTGACGAAAGAACTATTGGCGCCGTTCTCGAGCAAGCGCCTCACGAGGTAGGCCAGCAAATCCTGGTGTTTACCGACCGGCGCGTAAATCCTGCAGCGCGCCCTGTGCTCGCGGCGGACGTGTTCGTGCAGCGACTCGCCCATGCCGTGCAGCCGCTGAAACTCGAAATCGTGAAGTTCGCCTGCAAGATTCAGCACCGCCGCAACCGAGTGAGCGTTGTGGGTCGCAAACTGCGGGTATATCCGATCGGTCAGGGTCAACAGTTTGCGGGCACAGGCGAGAAAGCATAAATCGGTGTTCACCTTACGCGTGAACACGGGATAGTTCGCCAGGCCGAGCACCTGCGCGCGCTTGATCTCGGTATCCCAGTAGGCGCCCTTGACCAGGCGCACCATGATTTTCCTGTCGAGCCGCGTTGCCAGCGCGTAAAGCCAGTCGATCACCGCGGCGGCGCGTTTGCCGAAGGCCTGCACGACGACTCCGAACCCGTCCCAGCCGCGCAGCGCGGGATTGGTGAGCACGGCCTCGATAACGTCGAGCGAGATGTCCAGCCGGTCGGCCTCCTCCGCGTCGATGTTGAATCCCATGTTGGCCGAGCAGGCAAGCATCGCCAGCGATTCGACCCGCGGCACGAGTTCGTCGACGATGCGGTCGTACTGGGCGATTTCGTAGCGAGGATGTAATGCTGACAGCTTGACCGATATTCCGGGATTGTCACGGGTGTTGCGATGTTTGCAATCCGCGGCCAGCGCCGTTATCGCGTCGGAGTATGCGAGATGATAACGCCGCGCGTCCGCCTCGGTCCTGGCCGCCTCGCCGAGCATGTCGTAGGAGTAGGTATAACCTTGTTTTTCCAGTTCCTTGGCGTGCTTACTGGCTTTCTCGATACTGGTCCCGAGCACGAAATGCCTGCCCAGTTCGCGCATTGCCTGCGCGACGGCGTTGCGCACCAACGGCTCACCGAGGCGTTTTACCAGGCCGCGCAGGACCATCAGCAGGCCTTTTTCGTCCTCGGGCGCGACAATCTTGCCGGTCAACAACAAAGCCCAGGTCGATGCGTTGACCAGCGGCGAACCGGAATGGCCGAGGTGATCACCCCAGTTGCCGGGCGAAATCTTGTCTTCGATCAGGTCATCGATAGTCTCGGCATCCGGAACCCGCAGCAACGCCTCCGCGAGGCACATCAGCGCGACTCCTTCGCGCGTGGTCAGACCGTACTCGGCAAGAAAGTTCTCCATCATGCTGGGGCTGCCGCTGGCGCGCACCCGGGTCACCAGTTCGGCGGCCATGGCGCTGATTTCGTGTCGCTGGTCTGCGGAAAAATCGGCTTCGTTGATCAGTTCGGGGATAATCCGGGACTCGTCCACGAGGTAATTATCGCGGATTTTGTTCCTCGCGGGATCGGCGGAAATCGGGGGAATGACCGATCTTGGTGGTGACATAACGGGTTTCTATAACCAAAAACAGGATTATTTTAACCGGCTTTGTCATGAAAGATTCAAAATAATTTTTATAATCGGTTTACAATATCGCGGGGTATAAAAATACGGGGAGTGAGAATGAACAAATGGTACACGCAGTTATTCAAGAAAATCGACACAGACCCTGCGCTTAAAAAACTGAAACCGACCGAGGAAAGCTTCTCCGAAAATTACCAGGGCGACTTTTCGGTAAGCGACGCCCTGACCGACCTCGAGGTGCTGGCGACCATAAACGACAAAAACAGGGCCCAGGCGCGGCTGGTCAAGATCTCCCGAGACCCCAAAAACTACTCGATCAAACTATTCACGCTCAAGGATTCGATCCCGCTATCACAATCCATGCCGATGTTCGAATCGATGGGGCTGCAAGTATTGATCGGGCGCCCCTACCGCATCAAGCTGGGCAATCGGAACTACTGGATCAATCATTTCACGCTGGAGCGCGGCGACGACATCTGCAATGTCGATCCCGATAATATTCCACGTAATTTCAGCGAGTTGTTCGACAGCATATGGGACCACCGCAGCGAGAACGACGCGTTCAACCGCCTGCTTTTCAGCGCCTGCATCAAGGCGCATAATATTCAGATATTACGAGCCTATACCGCTTACCTGCAGCAGATTCGTTTTCCGCACAGCCGCGAATACATCATCGAGACCCTCAACAGCTACCCCGATATAACGCTGCTGCTGGTAAACGCTTTCTTATACAAATTTGATCCTGAAATCGTCGAGCGCGAGGCCTACCTCGGCATCATGCAGCAGATACAGGAAAAGCTGCACGACATCGAGTCGCTGGACCATGACCTGATTTACAAGCGCATGCTCAACCTGATCGATGCCACCGTGCGCACCAATTATTTCCAGAAGGATTCCAACGGCAGCGGTCATATCAGCTTCAAGCTCGATTCTCCGAAAATCGAGCGCCTGCCGAGGCCGAGTCCGCGTTTCGAAATTTACGTATACGCTTCGCGTTTCGAGGGTATTCATTTGCGCGGTGGCCTGGTCGCACGCGGCGGCATCCGCTGGTCGGACCGTCGTGAGGATTATCGCACCGAGGTGCTGGGCCTGATGAAAGCGCAGATGGTAAAAAACGCGGTTATCGTGCCCGCGGGTTCCAAGGGTGGCTTCATTACCAAGCAGATTTCGCATCTACCTTCTTCCGAAATCTACGGCGAGGTCCAGGCCTGTTACTCGCTGTATATCAACGCGCTGCTGGAACTAACCGACAACCGGGTCGGCATAGACATCGAACAACCGTTGAATACGCGAATTCACGACGGTCCCGATCCTTACCTCGTGGTCGCCGCGGACAAGGGAACAGCCGCGTTTTCAGACGTCGCCAACGGTATCGCCAAAGAGCACGGGTTCTGGCTGGACGATGCCTTTGCGTCCGGCGGTTCGCAGGGATACGACCACAAAAAAATGGGTATCACCGCGCGCGGCGCCTGGGAATCCGTCAAGCGTCATTTTCGCGGGATCGGTAAAAATATCCAGAAAGAAAAATTCACCGTAGTCGGAATCGGCGATATGTCGGGCGACGTATTCGGTAACGGCATGCTGTTATCGCCCTGTATACAGCTGGTGGCGGCTTTTAACCACATGCATATATTCATCGATCCCAATCCCGACGTAAAAAAGAGCTTCGCAGAGCGCGAGCGGATGTTCGCTTTACCGCGGTCTACCTGGAATGATTACAACAAGAATCTGATCAGCAAGGGAGGAGGCGTGTTTCTGCGCAGCGCCAAGCGCATCGACCTGACACCAGAGATGCAGCACTTGCTGCATTGCAGGGAGACCAATCTGACACCCAACGAATTGATCGTCTATATCCTCAAGGCACCAGTCGACCTGATCTGGAACGGCGGCATCGGCACCTATATCAAGGCGACCAGCGAAACCGATGCCGACGTCTCCGACAAGAGCAACGATGCGATTCGGATCAACGGTCGGCAGGTGCGCGCCAGGGCGGTTGGAGAAGGCGGCAACCTGGGCGTTACGCAGCGTGGTCGGATCGAGTACGCGTTGGCCGGGGGAATGATCTACACCGATTCGATCGACAATTCGGCCGGCGTGAATTGTTCGGACAAGGAGGTCAATATCAAGATCCTGCTGTCCGGCCTGGTCAAGTCGGGACGCCTTAGCAGTAAGGATCGCAACCAGTTGCTCGTGGATATGACCGACGAGGTAGCGCAAAAGTGCCTGTTCAACAATTATCGTCAAACCCAGATCATAGACAGCATCGAAAAGCACGCCGCGCGCGATATGTACCAGCACGCTCGTTTCATGAGACACCTCGAAGCAGGCGGAATACTGAACCGCAAGCTGGAGCACCTGCCCAGCGACAAGCAAATCACCGATCGTGTCGCGAAGAACCAGGGACTTACCCGTCCCGAATTGTCGATACTGCTTTCCTATAGCAAGCTGACCTACAAAAATGCGCTGCTGGGAGCGTCGTCGCTGACCGAGGAATGCTACGACAAGTTGCTGCTGGGTTATTTCCCGAGACTGATCCGGGAACGCTTTGCCGACGAGATCCTGCAGCACCCGCTGCGCAAGGAAATTATCGCGACGATATTGAGCAACCAGATCGCCAACAATATCGGGGTCGGTTTTGGTTCGCGAATTCGCGAGGAAACCGGTTCGACCATCGAGGATATCGCCAAGGCGTACGTGATCTGCACCGAGGTATTCGAACTTTACGACCTCTGGAGAAAACTGGAAAAGCAGGATAATGTCGTCAATGAACAGGACCGGTATGACGCCTTCCGGTCGGTCAGCGGCCTGCTCGAACGTTCGATCAGCTGGCTGTTGCGCAACCAGCCCGCGGATTTAAATGTCAGTAACGTGATCGAGCGCTACAAGACCGACGTCAGGATATTGCGCGAGGTTATTTTCGATACAATTATCGGGCAGTCGCGCAAAAATTACCTCGCCAGCAAGCGTCGTTTCATCAAGTACAAGCTGCCGCCCGCGCTGGCGCAGGAGCTAGTAGACAAAACTACGATGGCTTCCGCCTTCGATATTATCGAAATCAAGACCAAGCTGTTCAGCGACACCGAATATGTCGCCAGGCTGTTTTTCGCGCTGTCGGAACGCCTGCAGTTGCACTGGATTCGGGATGCCATTTCGAAAACCAACGTGCGCAATCACTGGAATCATCTCGCTATTCTCAATTTGCGCAACGACTTGCATGCCAATCAGCACAACCTGACCGAACTGGTGCTGCAGATCGTCGACAACAAACGTCATACCACCAAGGCAATGGCCATCTGGGAAAAGCATCATGCCGATGCACTGCAGCGCTATGACAGCATTCTCAACGAATTCGGCGCGATGCGTACCTGCGATTTCCAGACGATTAGCGTTGCGGTGTCCGAGGTTCGTCGGCTTGTACAATTGAGCAAGCGTGAACATCACGGAATTGCTATCTTAAAATAATTATATTTTTCAATTATTTATAAGATATATTTAAAGTAAAAAAGTATTAAAGTTTATTGCCGATACAGATGAGGACGGGCATTATGAGCCGTTTTCGAGACAAGTTTGATCATCGCGTCTGGCAGGTCGTCGCGTCGATTCCGCCGGGCCGCGTAATGGGCTACGGGGAAGTCGCCAGGGCTGCCGGGTTTCCGCGCTATTCACGCATGGTGGGCGCGGCGCTGGGTCGATCGCCGCAACCGTTGCCGTGGTTTCGGGTGGTGCGTTCGAATCGAACCCTGGCCTTCGAGGAAGGCTCCAGTTCATATCGCGAACAGGCGCAATTGCTAAAACAGGAAGGGGTACGCTTCGAGGGTTCGAAGATCATCGAGATCGAGACGGAGCAAAGTCTCGATCGAATTCTGTGGGGTCCGGCAGACTAGTCAATGTTGACGCCTGGCGATCAGGTTCTAACTGCCGTTGCTCGAATCCGCGGCCGTGGCGATGCGCGACTAGCGGTAGCCTGCGGCGGTTATGAACTCGCCAAATGTTTCGCACCACACGACCAGCGCCCGATATTCGGCGGGACGGATAGTTGCCGGAATGTCGAGGATAAAATTATCGAAAGTCCTGATGGCCCCGACCCTCGCCGATTCATTCTTGATCGCCAGGAACTCCTGCTCGGTCAACGCGAGTTCACGGGTCAGGTAAAGCTGATAATCCGGCCCGGGTGCGATCGATCCCATGAAACTGATTTGTTTGTCGGTGATCGCCACTTCGCCGTCTCCCCAATGCAGGAAATCGCTGCCCGGCAGGTCCCGGTAAAACCGGGCCCTGTAAATCGCCTCGGAAGCACTGGAACTCACCGCCGCGTCGCTGGGCGCTTCGGGGGCTATCAGCACCGGCAGCAGGTAGATACCCAGCGCGAACCCGATCGCAAGGGCAATTCCGTGGGTAATCAAGAAGCGAATGAACTTAAACATATGGGCCCGGCTGGAATTAAATCTGGCCGAATTATGTCTGCTTCAGGGTAAAAAATCCATCGTAAAACTGATACAGTGCGCGCCGACACACCTGGGGATTGAGCATGGCAAAAAAATTCGATTACGACCTGATCACTATTGGCGCTGGCAGCGGCGGCCTGTCGGTCGTCGAGCGTGCGGCGAGCTATGGCCAGCGCTGCGCGGTGGCCGAACGCGGTAAGATCGGCGGTACCTGTGTCAACGTCGGATGCGTCCCCAAGAAAATCATGTGGTTCGGGGCAAACCTGGCGCATATGATCGACGACGCCGCGGGATACGGTTTCGACCTGGTCAACAAAGGATTTGACTGGTCGAAACTGGTCGCAAAGCGCGAAGACTATATCAGCGGAATCAACAGCTGGTATCACGCATATCTGAAGGAACTCGGCGTCGCTGAAATAGATGGCGAAGCGAGTTTCGTCGACCCGCATACCATCGACGTGAACGGCAAGCACTATTCCGCAAAGCACATCGTCATCGCCACCGGCACACGGCCAAGTGTCCCCGAGATATCGGGTGTCGAGCACGCGATCACGTCAGACGGCTTTTTTTCGCTCGAGCGTCAACCGCGGCGCGTCGTCATCGCGGGCTCGGGGTATATCGCGGTGGAACTGGCTGGTGTCCTCAATGCCCTCGGCAGCGAAGTGACGCTGTACCTGCGCAAACACCACGTGCTCGCCGAATTCGACACGCTGGTCAGTGATACCATTTTCGAGGAAATCGCCAAGTCCGGGATCCACGTGCGAACCGATATCGAGATTACCCGCGTTGACAGGCATGCGGACGGATTGCTGTCCGTACAGGATACCCATGGCGTGGGCCTCGAAGATCTCGACCAGGTGATTTATGCCATCGGGCGCGACCCCGACCTCGGCAAGCTCAACCTCGATAACGCCGGGGTAGCAATAAACCAGCGCGGTTATATCGAAACCGATACCTTTCAATGCACCAGCCAGCCGAATATTTTTGCGCTCGGTGATATTACCGGCAGGGCGCCGCTGACACCGGTGGCGGTAGCCGCCGGCAGGCGGCTGGCCGATCGCCTGTACGACAACCAGACCGATCGCCACCTCGATTACAGGCTCATTCCCACCGTTGTTTTCAGCCATCCCCCGGTAGGCGCCGTGGGATTGACGGAACGGCAGGCGCGCGCCGAGTATGGCGATCGTGTCAAAATATATCAGACCCGATTTACCGCGATGTATAACTCGATCAGCGGACACGATGTGCCAACCGTGATGAAACTGTTGTGTCTGGATGACGAGGAAAAAATAATCGGCTGCCACCTGATCGGGCCCGCGGTCGACGAAATGCTGCAGGGCTTTGCGGTTGCGATTCGCATGGGTGCCTGCAAGAAAGATTTCGACGACACCGTTGCGATACATCCCACCAGCGCCGAAGAACTCGTAACCATGAGGTAGCTGTGACACCGAATTGGCGGCGAAGCAGGCGAGAATCAAAGCAGAATAATAAATTAAACCAATAACTTAGGTTCGTAACTTAAAGTGATTTCAGCGCAACTTAAGTACGTCGCGCATGGTGTAAAGCCCGTTTGGCTGTCGCGCTATCCAGCGGCAAGCACGGATAGCGCCCCGCGCGAAAGTCATGCGGTCCGACGCCTTGTGCGTAATTTCGATTCTTTCGCCATCGGCGGCGAACAGGACGGTGTGTTCGCCAACGATATCGCCGGCGCGTATCGTCTCGAAACCAATGGTCATGCGATCGCGCGCTCCGGTCTGCCCCTGGCGACCGTAAACCGCGCATTTGGTGAGATCACGCCCGAGGGTATCCGCGATAACCTGCCCCATCTTCAACGCCGTGCCCGACGGCGCGTCGACCTTGTGGCGATGATGCGCTTCGATCACCTCGATATCGACGCTGTCGCCCAGCACCGATGCGGTGACCTGCAGTAATTCGAGGCAGAGGTTGACGCCGACGCTCATATTCGGCGCGTAAACGATCGCGGTTTGCCCGCCCGATGCGGCCAGTTTGGCCTCGAGCCTGGCACCACAACCGGTCGTACCGATAACCATTTTCCTGGCGTTCGCGACACAAAAATCGACATGATGCTCGGTTGCGATCGGATGTGTGAAATCGATCAATATGTCGAAAGCCTCCGCATCCAGACGGTCTTCGACCATGATCCCGTTCGGGTTTATTCCGGCGAGAACCCCGGAATCGAAACCGAGCGCGGGGCTATCCTCCCGTTCCAGGGCCTGGGCCAGCTCGAGGTCGTCGGCTTCGTCCAGGGCGACAACCAGGTTTCTGCCCATGCGGCCGGCTGCACCGGCAATCGCTATTCGAGTCACAGCCGCTCCGTCAGGATTTCATATCTTCGAAAAACTTTTTCATGTTGTCGATCCATGAATTCTCGTTTGGGCTATGTTTTTTAGCGGCCTTGCCCATGGATTCGCCGAACTGCTGCAGCAATTCTTTTTGTTCGCTATTCAATTTTACCGGTGTTTCGACGACGATTCGGCAAATCAGGTCGCCGATCGGGCCACCGCGTACCGGTTTAACACCCTTGCCCCGCATCCTGAACAGCTTATGCGTTTGCGTTCCCGCGGGAATCTTGAGATTGAGGCGACCGCTCAGGCTCGGTACTTCGAGTTCGCCGCCGAGCGCCGCGGTAACAATATTGATCGGTACTTCGCAGTAAAGGTCGGCATTGTCGCGCTGGAAAATCGGGTGAGGCTTGACGTGGATTTGCACGAACAGGTCGCCCGCGGGCGCGCCTGCCTCTCCTGCCTCTCCCTCTCCCGACAGGCGAATGCGATCGCCATTGTCGACCCCGGCGGGTACTTCCACCGACAGCGATTTTTGTTCCTTGATCCGGCCGGCGCCGTGACAGCTCTGGCAGGGGTCGCTGATCGTGGTGCCCTTGCCGCGACAATTCGGGCAGGTTTGTTGCACCGAGAAAAAGCCCTGCTGCATGCGTACCTGGCCGTGACCGCCGCAGGTGCTGCAGGTATCGGGCGAAGTGCCGGGCCTGGCACCGCTGCCAGAACAGGTGGTGCAATGCTTTAAGGTCGGAACACGAATTTTTACCGTGGTGCCGGCGACCGCGC
>JAOTUD010000050.1 GCA_029864065.1 Gammaproteobacteria bacterium
CCCGCGCCAGCGACACAGCGGTCGCATCGATGCCGTTCATGCCGATATGCGCGTGGTACATGATATGACCGTCACGCATCGACTGCTGCTTGTAGGCCAGTTCGGAATCGACCTCGTAGGCTTCCATGAAGGCGCTACGGCCGATGCTGACTCGCGTCGCCAGGTCCAGCGCGGCTTTGCGCAGCCGGTTGAAATCGGCGAGCTTTTCGGTGGAAATCCGCCGGATCGATGCGACGCTCATAGCCGTCGATTCCGCTTCCGCACCCCGGGATACGGTGCAGGGAGGAGATAGTTGCTTGCCGCCATCGGGATCTGCAATCCAGCCGGGCCGCTCAACCGGGCTTATCCGTCCACACCGCAAACTCGTTGCCGCAGGGTTCGCAGAAATGGAAGCGGCGGCCGCCCGGAAAAGCAAAAATCGGTTTTTCGATGCGCCCGCCCGCCGCTTCTATTTTAGCAAGCGTCGCGTCGATGTCCTCGCTGTAGAAGACCAGCAGCGCGGCGCCGTTGCGGGTCGTCGAGTAAAGCTCCGAACGGTAGAAACCGCCATCGAGGCCCTGCTTCGAGAATGCGCAGTAGTCGGGACCGTAGTCTTCGAACGTCCAGCCGAAGGCCTGCTCGAAAAAAGCCCTGGTCCTGTCCAGGTTGGCGGCGGGCAATTCGACGTAATCCAGTTTTTCGTGAGTCTTCATGTCTACTCCCCAGGTTCGGGTTTAATCCACACCGCGGTGTCATGATAGATCGCGCCGCCGTTAGGTTTGCCGGGTTCGGCCGAGACCAGCGCGTTGACGCCCAGCCCCTCGATGAAGGCGCCGTTCGGCCATATGCTCTCGATAATCACGACACCCGCCTGCATGCCGTCGAAAATGCGCGCGTGCAGCAAGATGTCGGCGAGTTCGTTACCGACGCGAACCCTGGCGCCGTCGGCGACACCCAGCCGCGCGGCATCCGCGGCGCCGAGCAGCAGCGTCGGCCGCACCTCGGCGCGCCGCGACGTCGGCGTTTCGGTGAAACTGGTATTCAGAAACTGGCGCGCCGGCGCCGCCACCAGGCGAAACGGATGCGCGGCGTCGGACTCGTTTGCGACCGGCATATGATCGGGCAGTGCCGGCATATCGTCGAAATCCGCGCCGACCCGATCCCAGTCCGCCCTGAAATGAAAGCGCCGGTCGGCGGTGCCGAACCCGTCCAGGAAATTACTGCGCTCGAAGGTCCCTGCGCAATCGATCCAGCGGGCACGGTACAGGGTCTGCTCGTCCGGCAACCCGCTCAGCCTGAGGCTCTGGTCGATCAGCGCGCGTGCGTCCATGACAAATCCATCGTGATGAAATCCGAGTCGCTGCGCGAGCTGTGCGAGCACCCAGTGGTTGCTGCGGCACTCGGCGTAAGGCGCCACCAGCGCCCGCGTCGCCTGCAGGTGCGTATGCCCGCCCGCCTGGTAAAAATCGTCGTGCTCGAGAAACATCGTCGCCGGTAACACGATATCCGCCAGCGCCGCGGTCTCGGTCATGAATTGCTCGTGCACACAGGTGAACAGGTCGGCGCGCGCCAGACCTTGCAGCACCTTGCGGGTTTCGGGCGCCACCACCGCCGGGTTGGTATTCTGGATGATCATCGCGGTTACCGGCGGGCCACCCTGCAAATCACGGGGATTGCCGCACAGCACGTCGCCGATGCGCGACTGGTCCAGCACCCGGGTAGCGGGATCGAGCACATCCAGACCCTTGATCGTGGTCTGGTCGATGCCGTACATGGCGCCGTTCGCATAGAGCGCTCCGCCACCCGGGTGACGCCAGGCGCCGGTCAGCGCCGGCAGGCACGAGACCGCGTGCATGTTCGCGGCGCCGTTGCGCGAGCGCGTAAATCCGTAACCGAGCCGCAGGAAGCTGCGCTCGGTATTGCCGTAAAGCCGCGCGAAGTCGATGATTTCGCGCGCCTCGAGACCGGTAATCGCCGACGCCCAGGCCGGTGACTTCGATTGCAGGTGGGCCTCGAGCGCATCCGGCGCATCGCAATAGCGTGCCATATAGTCCCTGTCGACCAGGCCATCGGCGAACAGCTGGTGCATTACCGCGCAGGCGAGCGCGCCGTCGCTACCCGGGCGCAGCATCAGGAACTGGTCGGCCTTTTGCGCGGTCGCGTTCAGGTAGGGATCGACTACGACCAGTTTCGCGCCGCGTTCCCGGCGCGCTTTGGCGACGTGATGCATGACGTTGACCTGGGTGTAAACCGGGTTACCGCCCCACACGACGATCAGGTCGCTTGCGGCCATCATGCGCGGATCCGAACCGCGCTTGACCCCGGTACCGGCAATCCAGCCGGCGTCGGCCAGCGTGATGCAAAAGGTCGAGTGTTGACGCGACGTCTTCAGCAGGTTGCGGAACAGCTCGATACTGTCGCGCTGGATCAGGCCCATGGTGCCGGCGTAATGATACGGCCACAGGGTTTCGCCGCCATGTTTCTGCATCGCCCGCGCAAACCGCTCGGCGACCTCGTCGAGCGCCTGCTCCCAGGTGATGACTTCGAACGCCGACCGTCCCTCTCCGCGGGCGCCGTGGCGACGCAGCGGCTGGCCCAGCCGCTCGCGATGGTGAATGCGCTCGGCGTAGCGCGAAACCTTGGCGCAGATCACGCCCGCGGTGTAGCTATTGTCGCGCGCGCCGACAACCCTGCCGATGGTATTGGCGTCGAGCACCTCGACCTCCAGCGCGCAGGTGCTGGGGCAATCATGCGGGCAGGTCGAATGGGCGTATAGAGGGTAGGTCGCGGCCGCCATGAGCAGCATTTTGCAAGATTGGCGTGACCAGCGCCAGCCCCGCAGATCGCGCTTTTTTAAATTACCTCACTGATGCTAGAATTGCCGTCTTTTTGCAATCCTGACAACCGGGGACACCGATGAGCGGCAAAGACACACGACATTTCAAAACGCGCGAAGTACGTGCCGGAGTCAAACCCGACCCGGTTACCGGCGCGATTCTGACGCCGATCTACCAGACCACGACCTATGTACAGGAATCGGTCGACAAGTACCTGGCAAAGGGCTATTCCTACAGCCGCTCAGGCAACCCGACCGTTACCGCGCTGGAAGCGCGCATTACCGCGCTCGAAGGCGGCGTCGGCAGCCTTTGTTTCGCCACCGGCATGGCCGCCACCAGTTGCACGATCATGGCGCTGGTGGGCAGCGGCCAGCACGCGATCCTGTCCGATGTCGTCTACGGCGGCACGCACCGTGTTGCCACCAAGGTACTGAACCGATGGGGTCTCGAGTGCAGCTTCGTCGACACGTCCAACCCGGCTAACGTCGAAAAAGCGATCCGCGAAAACACCCGGCTGATCTTTACCGAAACGCCGGCCAATCCGACGCTGAAGCTGACCGATATCGCCGCGATATCGGAAGTCGCACGCGCGCACGGCATACCGCATGTCGTCGACAACACCTTCCTGACGCCGTTTTACCAGCGTCCGCTGGAGCTCGGCGCCGATATCACGCTGCACAGCACCACCAAGTTCATGGAAGGCCACAACATCACCGTCGGCGGTTCGATCACCGCCGCGAACAAGGATCATATCGAGCAGATCATGTTCGTGCGCAACTGTCTCGGCAGCAACATGACGCCGATGGTTGCGTTCTATACCCTGCAGGGCATCAAGACCATGAGTACGCGGCTGGAGGCCCAGTCGGCCAACGCACTCAAGGTCGCGCGCTTTCTCGAGACTCATCCGAATGTCGATCGCGTCGCCTACCCGGGCCTCGAATCCTTTGCGCAGAAAGAACTCGCCGATCGCCAGGCCAGCGGCCACGGATCGATGCTGTGGTTCGAGGTTCACGGCGGCGTGCAGTCGGGCAAAAAACTGATGGATAACCTGAAACTCTGGAGCCTCGCGGAAAACCTGGGCTCGGTCGAATCGCTGGTTACGCACTCGGTCACGATGACCCACGCCGACATGCCGCGCGAGGAGCGCATGGCCGCCGGCATAACCGATGGCCTGGTGAGGCTGTCAACCGGCCTCGAATCTGCCGAAGACCTGATCGATGACCTGAAACAGGCGCTGGACGGTCTCTAAGCGACCGACAGCATGATTATTACCAGCATCGAAACTTTCGCCACGGAATACGTGGCGCTGGTGCGGATTCGTACCGACGACGGCGATGAGGGATGGGGGCAGGTATCGCCCTATAACTCCGACATTACCGCCGAGGTACTCCACCGCCAGGTTGCCTGCCACGTGCTCGGTATGGATGCGGACGATACCGACGCCGTGACCGCCACGGTGCTGGACCGGGAGCACAAGTTCCAGGGCACCTATCTCTACCGGGCGCTGTGCGGAGTCGACACCGCGCTGTGGGATATCCGTGGCAAGCGCGCCGGCAAGAGCGTGCAGCAGCTGCTCGGAGGCAATCGCAGCGAATTCCCGGTTTACGCGTCGAGCATGCAGCGCGACATCACGCCGCGGCAGGAAGCCGAACGCATGCTCGGATTGCGCGATCGTTTCGGCTATCACTCGTTCAAGTTCCGCATCGCGCGCGAGTGCGGGCATGACCTCGACCAGTGGCCTGGCCGCACCGAGGAAATCGTCAAAACCATGCGCGAGGCGCTGGGCGACGACATCACCCTTATGGTCGACGCCAACAGCGGTTATACCCCGAAAAAGGCGATCGAGGTCGGGCGGATGCTGGCCGACTACGGCGTCAGTCACTACGAGGAGCCCTGCCCCTACTGGGAACTCGACTGGACGCGCGAGGTCAGCGCGGCGCTCGAAATCGACGTCAGCGGCGGCGAACAGGACAATAACATGATCGTCTGGAAGCAGATGATCGATACCCATGCGGTCGATATCGTGCAGCCCGATATCTGCTACATGGGAGGCGTTACCCGTACGCTGCAGGTGGCGAATTACGCGCGGCAGGCCGGCATCCCCTGCACGCTGCATTCGGCCAACCTTAGCCTGGTGACGTTATTTTCGATACACTTCATGGCGGCTATCGAAAATGCCGGCAAGTATGTCGAGTTTTCGATCGAGGGCAGCGACTACTACCCGTGGCAGAACAATATCTTCAGTCCGGGATACGAAATCAGGGATGGTAATCTGTTATTGTCATCCAGACCGGGCTGGGGCATCGACATCGATCCCGAGTGGATAGCCCTCAGCCAGTATCGCGTCAGCTACCATGGCTCACGCTTCTAACCCTGATTACGGTGATCGACGATGGAAATTTATAATTCTGTTCTGGAACTGATCGGCAACACGCCAATACTGAAGCTCAAACAGTTCGATACCGGGCCCTGCGAGCTTTTCATCAAAATGGAATCCGAAAACCCGGGTGGTTCGATCAAGGACAGGATCGCGGTTTCGATGATCGAAGCGGCCGAGGCCGAGGGCAAGATACAGCCCGGCGGAACTATTATCGAGGCCACCGCCGGCAATACCGGGCTGGGTCTCGGCCTGGTCGCGGCGCAAAAGGGTTACAAGCTTATCCTGGTTATTCCCGACAAGATGAGCCCGGACAAGATTCGGCATATACGCGCGATGGGCGTAGACGTGCGGCTGACGCGCTCGGACGTGCAAAAGGGGCACCCCGAGTATTACCAGGATTACGCCAAGCGCCTGGCGTCGGAAATTCCGAACTCTTTTTTCATCGACCAGTTCTCGAATCCGAATAATCCGAAGACGCACCGCGTTGAGACCGGTCCCGAAATCCTGCGCCAGATGGGCGGCAGTCTCGATGCGATGGTAGTGGGCGTCGGTTCCAGCGGCACGGTCACCGGACTGGGGCAGTTCTTTCACGAACATGCGCCCGAATGCGAAATGATCGTCGCCGACCCCGAGGGCTCGATCCTCGCGGATACCATCAATACCGGCCATACGCCGCAGGCCGGTTCTTGGCTGGTCGAGGGGATAGGCGAAGATTTCCTGCCCCCGATTTGCGATATCAGCCTGGTCAAGAAAGCCTACGCGATCAGCGACCGGGAAGCGTTTCACACCCAGCGCGAACTGTTGAAAAAGGAGGGTATCATCGCCGGTTCGTCCACCGGTACGCTGCTGTCCGCGGCGCTCAGGTACTGCCGCGAGCAAACCACGCCGAAGCGCGTGCTGACCCTGGCCTGCGACACCGGCAACAAGTACCTGAACAAGTCCTTCAACGACTCATGGCTGGCCGACCAGGGCCTGCTGGAACGCGAGGACTACGGCGATTTACGCGACCTGATCGCGCGCCCGATGGACAGCGGCGACGTGGTGACCGTGACCTCGGAAGACAACCTGATCACAACCTACAAGCGCATGCGCATGTTCGACGTTTCGCAGCTGCCGGTCGTCGACGACGGCCATATCGTCGGGCTGATAGACGAGTCCGATATCCTGCTGGGCATTTACGAGGACAAGGACAGCTTTCAGATGAAGGTCGCGTCGGTCATGGTGACCAGCCTCGAAACGGTGCCGCCGACCGCCAGCATCGACGACATCGTTAATTTGTTCAAGGAAGACAAGGTTGCCATCATCGCCGACGACGATAACTTTTTTGGCCTGATTACCCAGATCGACCTGATCAATCACCTGCGCAAGACGATGCTTTAGTCGCGCCAGCGGCCCGGCCAGGAGCGTTCCTGCGGGTTGCAGACGAACGGTTAAGCGCCACGCCGCGCTTGCCGAGGACGATTTCACGAGCCGGGAATTGCTTTGCCGCGGGCCTGGGCCGCGGCGTGTTTCGGTCATTTTGACTTCCCGGTGAAAACATTATTTAATGCCGTGGCTACACCTGCTCGGTTATCGGATTCACCTACACCAACCAGAGACTTCCGTAATGGATATTCAGCGTCTGCTCACCAGCCTCAGCACCAGGATTATCGTCCAGTTCGGGGGCGTCATTGCCGCCGCGATCATACTGGTTGCGCTGAATTTCGACCTGCTCTACCCGTTTTACTTCGAAAATCAGCTTACCGGTGTCGGCATTACGATTAACAGCGCAATCATGGGCCTGTTGATAATCGGTCTCGGCAGCATTCTCTATAACCTGCTGCGCTACAGGCGCGAAGAAGCGGCCATCGCCCGCTTCGTCAACAACGTCGAAGCGCTCAAGGCCGACCTTATGGAAGGGATACCCGCCGATACCATCGTCGCCGGCCGCCATGCCACGATGCACTCGATCCAGAATTCCAATGGTGAGATCAACCATGGCGCGCTGGCTTCCATGTTGAATGCCGACGAGTCGACCCGCTTCGGATTGATTCGGTTCATCAACAATATCCTGATCCTGACCGGTGTGTTCGGAACCATCGTATCGCTGTCCATCGCGTTGCTCGGCGCCTCGGACCTGATCGACTCGGCGGATGCGAGCCTGGGCGGCATGGGGCTGGTTATTCAGGGCATGTCGACCGCGCTGTCGACGACGATTACCGCGATCGTCTCCTACGGCATATTCGGGTATTTTTATACCCGCCTGAACGACGTGCAGACTCACTTTCTCAGCGGTGTCGAGCACCTGACCTCGGTCTACCTGATGCCGAAGTACGTCAAGTCCAGCGACGATATCGTGCACAAGATGAGCGATTTGATCAAATCGGTCATCCATGCCACGCACAACCTGAAGATGACCCAGGAGGTTTATCACGACGCCGCGGTAACCCTGCAGCAGACAATTACCGCAAATCGTCAACAGATAGATAATCTGACCGACGAACTGGAGGGAATCAAGACAATCCTGCGCGAGGGTTTTCGCCTTCCGGCCGTGGAACGGGAGTCCTAGACGGTCATGGACACCAGCTTCCCACCGATCGGGGGTAGCCA
This sequence comes from Gammaproteobacteria bacterium, assembly GCA_029864065.1. Taxonomy (GTDB): domain Bacteria; phylum Pseudomonadota; class Gammaproteobacteria. The sequence goes on from JAOTUD010000050.1 coordinate 7,786, forward strand.
TGCCGGTATCGGCGGCGAGAACAGTTTCTGGCCTTCGTTTACCGATATCATGATGGTCATCACGATGATCTTCCTGATGGCGACAAGCCTGCTGGTGGTGCGTAACTGGCAACTGGTCGCCGAACTGCAGGAGAGTATTGCCGCCGAACGCATCGCCTCGCAAATGATCGAGTCAACTTCACAGGAAAACGCGACCCTGGAGGAGCGCCTCGCCAACGCCGAGCAAAGCAACTCGATACTGCGCCTGCGGCTGATGCGAAAGGACGAGGAGCTCGAGCTTGCCGAGCGCTCGCTGCGCGAACAGGAATCCAGCATCGCGTCGCTGGAGCTGCAAAACAGCGACCTCGAATCATCGCTGCAGCAAACTCGTGCGCAGCTCGACACCGCCAACCTCGAGATCGATGCCGCAAGCGCGCAGAACCAGGATCTGTCGCAGCAGATAGCGGCGCTGAATCAGCAGCTTGCCCGGCTCAAACTCGACAGCGAGCAAGCCCGCAGCCAACTGGACGCCGCCCAGGTGCAGATTGCCGAGCTGTCGGAATCGAGCGCGGCACAACAGCAAAGTATCAGCCGCCTGACGCAGGAGAAAACCCTGTTGAGCCAGGAAATCGAATCCTACAACCAGCAATTGCTGACGCTCAAGGGGGATTACGAAACCGTCAAGTCCAAGTACGAGGAATTGATCAAGCCGGCGCGCAGCGCACGTGGCAAATATATCGCCGAGGTCTATTACGTCAAAGGGCAGTCCGGCAACGTGATTCGTTATCGTCAACCCGGTGACGACGGTTACAGCCGGCTCAGCCTGGAGCAGGTCGAATCCCGGCTCGCGCGGCTGAAGCGCGAACACGGCAAGAATCTATACGTCAAGATCATCATCCCGAAAGACAGCGGACTGAGTTACAACGAGGCCTGGCAATTCATGCGCAGCCTGCTGGTCAAGTACGACTACTACTACCAGGAATAGCTTGATTATTTCTCGCAGAAGCGCGGAGACGTCGAGGCTGCAGAGAAAACATGTGGTTTTCCAGGCGGCAGGCCTGGTGTCAAAAATACTGGCCTCATAAACTCCGCGTGATCGTCGATCCCTGCGCCAGTGCGAGAAATTCGTCGCATCTAATTCAATCGTGGATTTTCCTGGAAGCAGGCTTGCTGCTACAATTCGGCCAACGTCCCCGTGGCACAACAGGATAGCGCGACGCCCTCCTAAGGCGTAGGTTGCCCGTTCGAATCGGGCCGGGGACACCACCCTTTCACCGCCTTGCACAGGCAGGCAATAACCCGGTCCGCGAAGATCGCTTTATGACGCAACTGGCCTACGAACAGAAAAAGCGGGACTTAATCCGGCAACTACAGCGCGATTCCGGCGCCATTCGTCTCGACAAGACGACCTCGAACCTGTTCAGGACCCGTGCCAAACCGGATGATAATAAAATCGACGTACGGACACTCAACCAGGTGCTCGCCGTGGATAGCGAAAACCAGACGGTCGAGGTCGAGGGCATGACCACCTATGAAAATCTCGCTGACGCCTGCCTCGCAAGGACCTGCATGCCGCTCGTCGTACCGCAGCTGAAATCGATTACGATCGGGGGCGCGGTTTCGGGGATCGGCATCGAATCGACCTCGTTCCGGCATGGATTGCCGCACGAGTCGGTGCTTGCCATGGACGTGTTGCTCGCCGACGGCGACGTGGTCACCTGCACTCCCGATAACGAGCACGCCGACCTGTTTTTCGGTATTCCGAACTCGTACGGAACGCTCGGCTACATATTGAAGCTCACCGCCAGGACCATGCCGGTAAAGCCCTATGTGGTGCTACAGCACCTGCGTCATACCGATATAGAAGAATACTTCGGCGCCGTCGGCGAGGCTTGCGCGAGCGACGTGGATTTTGTCGACGGGTCGGTATTCGACGGCGAGGAAATGTATCTGACGCTCGGCCGCTTCACCGATAGTGCTCCTTACACGAGCGATTATACCTGGCTCAAAATGTACTTCCGCTCGATCCGGGAACGCCGCGAGGATTACCTGGACCTGCGCGATTATCTGTGGCGCTGGGATACCGACTGGTTCTGGTGCTCGAAAAACCTGTTCGTGCAAAACCTGCCGATGCGACTGCTTCTCGGCAGGCGTCGACTCAACTCGGTTACCTATCAAAAGGTCATGCGCTGGAACAATCGGCTGGGGCTTACCGCCGCCATCAACCGGCTCATGGATCGCCACCCGGAAGGCGTGGTCCAGGACGTCGACATTCCGCTCGAAAACGCTGCCGAATTCCTGCGCTTTTTTCTCGACGAAATCGGCATCCGGCCAGTCTGGATATGCCCGATCGGAGGCCATGACCCCACTCGGAATTTCCCGCTCTATCCGCTGCACGGGTCCGGGCTTTTCATCAATTTCGGGTTCTGGGATATCGTGCCGAACCCGCAGAAACACGAGGCCGGCTATTTTAATCGCAAGATAGAGGCGAAAGTCAGCGAACTCGGCGGTGTCAAATCGCTCTACTCCGACGCCTACTACGACGAGGATGTATTCTGGAAACTTTACGCCGGGGATAAGTACTTCGCGCTCAAGCAGAAATACGATCCGCGCGGGCGCCTGCGCGACCTGTACCAGAAATGCGTACTCAGGAAATGACCTGGACAGCGTCGCTATTCCCGCCCCGACGGCGCGGGATTTTCGCAATACCCGGCCTTCAGGCGTCGGCCAGCTCGCGTTGCGCTTCGACCTTGCCGGCTTGACCGGCGTACAGGTGCGCGCGCGACCAGGGCAGCTGGTTGTTTCGGCTCTTGGCGAAAACAACCTGGAACAGCTGCAGTTCGCCGACCCTGAACGCCGCGATCGATCCGGCCAGGTA
>JAOTUD010000565.1 GCA_029864065.1 Gammaproteobacteria bacterium
GCTTCTCGGTCGACAACAGTATGATACCCGAAACGACGATGACGATGGCCAACGCGAGCATGGTCAGGGTCGGCCGATCCCCCCAGATCACGTAGCCGTAGATCAGCGCGCCGCGCAGGAACATGAATTGCCCGACATTAAATACCTGGGCGATGTGCTTTACAATCGCATCGTTGGTGGTAATCATCGACATCGCGATGACCACGTACAGCGCGGCCCCGATATTGTTGAATTCCATGTGATCTGATTGTCATCCCCGCGCAAGCGGGGGATCTTGATAAAATGGGCATGCAACTGATGCAAGATTCCCGCTTGCGCGGGAATGACGTTCGCTTGCGCGGGAATGACACCCGGTTTCGACAGCGGGTTTCATCTCATCCAAACCCGGCTCGCTGCGAGTAGAAAATCTCGCAGATGCGGCAATACCCTGTCGCTGGCCTCGATCATCAAGGCATGCTTCAGGCCTTCGAGTATCACCAGCCTCGAGTCGGGCAGCTCGGCGTGGATGAAGCGATTCAGGCGCGGATTGCAGCCGCCGTCATATTCGCCGGTCAGCACCAGGCAGGGGCATTCGACCTGGTGCAGCCACGGCGCCATCTCGGTGGTGGCGTAAATCCAGAATACGCTCAGGAATACGTCGGCCGGCGTATCCCGAACCTGCTGCAGCCGCTTTTCGATCAAATCCGGACGAGCCTCGATGAAGGCGTCGGTAAACCAGCGCGAAACGAAGGTTGCGAGCGTCTCGGCGATACCGTTTTGCTCCATCGCGTCGCCGACCGCCCGCAATTTGGCGCGGTCTTCGTCGCTGCGGCCGGCGGCGGTGCTGAGCAGCGCGACACTGAGACAGCGCTCGGGATAGGCGCACGCATAGGCCGGGCCGATCATGCCGCCCAGCGAATGCCCGGCGACGTGAATCTTCTCGTGCCCCAGTTTCGCGCGCAGCGCTTCGAGGTCGTCGACGAGATCGTCGAGCGAGTAGGGGGTCGGTGGCATCGGGCTGCCGCCGTGGCCGCGCAGGTCGTAGCTGATGCAGGTGAAGCGATCACTGAGGCCTGCGATCAACGCATCCCAGGTCGTTTTGCGCGCGCCGATGCCGTGCACCAGGTATAGCGCGGGGCCCTGGCCCTCGACGCGGTAACTGACGTCAACGGCTGACACGATGACTCCCTACGAGACCCTTGCCCGCGACGCCGCCGGGGCGTTGAAATGGGGCATGACTTCTTCTGCGAAACACTGTATCGACTCCAGCACCTCGCTTTGCTCGACGCCGAAGTTGACGTTCATGATGAAGCGATCGACGCCGGCCTCGGCGTAGGGGGAGAGCTTGTCGATCATTTCCGCGGGGGTGCAAATGGTCAGATTCTCGGCCGTCTGTTCCAGCGTCATCTTGCGCGGCAGGGGTTTGATCATGCCGTTCTCGACGATGCCAGGGCCGGTGAATACGTTATCGAAACGGCTGTAGTAATCGTGCGCCATCCGGATTTTGCGGTTGCGGTCGGCGTCGCTGTGCGACAGGAAAGTCACCCGCGACAGCGACAGCGTCTGCTGGGAGCCCGCGTTACCGAGCTCCTGCTTGCCGCGGTTGAACGCGTTGACCTGGTCCAGCATATGCTGGTGGTCTCCGGAAAGCGGCGTGGTCTGGATATGGAAGCCGCGCCGGGTGCAGTGGTAAATCGCCTCGGGAGCCAGCACTGCCATCATGATCGGAATATCCCCGACCGGCCGCGGCATGATCGTCAGCGGATCGAACCGGTAATACTTGCCGTCCCAGGAAACCTCTTCCCGTTCGAGCAGCGCCTGCAGCACGTTCAGCGATTCGTCGAATTTTTCGCGGCTGATTTCGAGCGGCACGCCCATGCGTTCCATTTCGAAAGCGAAAGCGCCGCGCCCGACCCCGACCATGAGCCGGTGGTCGGTGAAAATATCCGCGCACACCAGTTCACCGGCAAGCACACGCATATCATGTAGCGGCAGCACCGAGACGGCGGTGATAATCCTGATGTTTTCGGTCTGGCTCGCAATCTTGACGGCGAACTGCAGCGGCGCCGGCATCATCAGGATATTGATCAAATGATGCTCGGTGATGCCTACCGATTCGTAGCCGTAACGGTCGGCGCAACGCGCCTGCTCGAGCATGTCCCGGTAAACGCGGTCGCCCCCGTAGGACTTATCGGGGTAATAGGCGGAGAGCTGGATACTGAATTGCATGCGTGCGTGCCCTGGTTGAGGTCTTGCCGGCATTGTCCGACAATCGATTTGTGTGACTATCGAATAATTCTGCCCGATACGGCCGCTTAATTCGAATACTTCGTGGTCGATAATGACGCCGCACGCGGCTGGCTCTGGCTCGATCGAAACCTGGCGCCAGTATAACTGGCCCGGATCATAACGGCACGCGCCAGGACTGGTCGAATCCTGTCGAAATCGACATCGGCTCGAGCAGGATAAGCTTTCCCAGCGCCCGCCTCATCGCCGCCAATGTCGGGAAATAATTTCCCCGTGCCGACCATTTCCTGGAACAGGTCAGAAACTGCACGTCGGGCTGGTCGGCAGAGGTCAGTTTCATTTCGACCTGGTACAGGTAGTAATCCGGGGGGCCGTCATATTCCCAGTCGGACCTGGAGCCGGCTCTCGGGGTCGTC
>JAOTUD010000566.1 GCA_029864065.1 Gammaproteobacteria bacterium
CACCGCCTCGATCATTTCGATCGAAACCAGCTTGTCGAAACGGCCCGTCAGGTTACGGTAATCTTCGAACAGCACCTCGATCTGTTGCTCCAACCCCTCGGCCTGTATGCGCTCGCGCGCCGCGTCGAACTGCTCCTTCGAAATGGTCGTGGTCGTCACCCTGCAGCCGTAGTTCTTTGCCGCGTATACGGCGAGCCCGCCCCAGCCGGTACCGATTTCGAGCAGGTGGTCGCTGGGCTGCAGGTCGAGCTTGCGGCAAATGACGTCGAGCTTGTGGAGCGCCGCCTCGTCGAGGTTGGCGTTGGGATGGGGGAAGATCGCCGACGAGTACATCATTTCCGGGTCCAGGAACAGCGCGAAGAAATCATTGCTTAGATCGTAATGGTTCGCGATATTCTGCCGCGCCTGCTTTTCGGTATTGCGCTTCAACCAGTGGAACAGCTTGTCGCCGATACGTTGCAACAACGGCTTGGCGTCGTCCATCTGGTTCAGAAAATCGATATTGATCGACATCAGGCGCACCACGTCGAGCAGGTTCGGAGTAGTCCACTTGTCGAGCATGTAGGCTTCCGCCCCGCCGATCGAACCGCCGAAAGCGATATCGCGGTAGGCGCTCGCATCCTTGATGACGATCTTGGCCTTGATTCCGGCGCGATCCTCGGGATCGCCGAAGCTGAACAGATCATCGCCATCTTCGATCAACAGGTAGCCGCGCGGCATTTGCTGCAGCCGTTTGCGCAACTGGCTCTTGGCAAAGTTGCCCAGCCAGCCGGAATTGTCGGAGGTTTTGACTACGGATGGATTTACGCTATTCATGTCTTCGTCTTCAGTCTCGTTATTGTTGGTGGATCCAGCTCGGCCCGGCCTCGATTCCCGGGATGGTCGTAAAAGGGATTACGCTTGATCCAGAGTTTCAGGGCTTGCCAGTAAATCGCCGCCGCCACCCTGGCAGTCATCCAGGGATGTTGCAGCAAAATCCCGGCAAGGCTCGCGGCGCTTATTTCGCGGCGCTTCAACGCCATCGTGGCGTCCATGTGAATTTCGTCTTCACATTCGGTCTCCAGGCTCAGGCTCAGGATCCTGGATGGATTGTTGCTGACCCACCGGTAACCCATGTCCATCGGATTGAACGGCGAGACATGCATTAGTTTCGAAAAGTTGATACGTTGCAGGCGTTTTTCCGGATCACAGCGCAACACGTAGCTGTGGCGCTCGTTCCACGGCGTGTTGGTCACCTCGACCACGATATATTGCAGGGCTTCGTGGTCGTCGAAACAGTAGTAGCAGCAAATCGGATTGATGTTGAAGCCGAAGTACCTCAGGTTTGCGAGCATGCGCACCGGCCCGTCATGCCAGTTTCCGGTTTCGTCGTGAATGCGCTCGCGTACCGCCTGTTTCAGCGGTAGCGCGGGGTCGCCGAGAAAATCGGCGCGCTTGAAGCGGGCCGGTCGCCATGCCTTGCGTGACCAGAAAGGCGACATTCCCAGCACCTCGTCGAGCTCGTCCAGGTCCAGGTACATCATGAATACCTGGTAGCTGAACTGGTGCGCGTTTGGCGTGAAGCGGCGATGGCGCAGATAGCCGCGGTAGATCGCGCTATGCATAAGCCGCTACGGATGCTACCGCCTTATCCTGCGGCGCCGATGACGCGAGGTGGTTAATCGCGTCGGCAACCTTGCGCCCGCTGACCACGCCGTCTTCGTGGAAACCGTTGCCCAGGTAGGCGCCGGCAAACCAGGTGCGATTAAGCCCGTTGAAACCCTCGATTTTCGCGGCGGCTGCCACCGACTCCAGGGAAAACACCGGGTGGCTGTATTCGAAGGTATTTATTATCTTGTTCGCCGCGATCGATTCGGTGGCATTCAGCGTAACACAGAAGTTTGTATCCGATTCTATGCCCTGCAGAATGTTCATGTTGTAGGTCAGCACAGCACGTTGCTGGTAACGTTCGCGCAGCCAGTAGTTCCAGCTCGACCAGGCGAGCCGGCGCCGCGGCAACAGGCTTTCGTCGGTGTGCAGCACCACCTCGTTCGACTGGTAGGGGATCGCCGTCAGCGCGTCGCGCTCGGCCATCGTGGCATCGACCAGCAGGCCGAGCGCCTGGTCGCTATGGCAGCCGAAAATAACCTGGTCGTATTGCACGGTAGGCCCGTTGGCCATGACCAGTTCCACCGCTCCGGGACGCCGCCGCACCGAGGATATTTTTGCGTTGACGTAAATCGAGTCGCTGAATTCACGCGTCAACGGCTCGAGGTAGCTTCTCGAGCCGCCCTTGATGACGTGCCATTGCGGCCGATCGTTTACGCTCAGCAGGCCATGGTTCTTGAAAAACCGCGTAAAGAACAGCAACGGAAAGTCGACCATGCGCGCGGTCGACGCGGACCAGATTGCGCAACCCATCGGTAACAGGTAACGATAGGTGAACTCATCGCCGTAACGGTTTGCCGACAGGTATTCACCCAGCGTCGTCGCGGCGGAAATACGGCCGCTGTCGAGATCTTTGACCGCTTCGCGGTTGAATCGCAATATGTCCAGCAGCATGCGGTGGAACGATGGCCGCAACAGGTTAGCGCGCTGCGCGAACAGGGCATTCAGGCTATTGCCGCCGTACTCGAGCCCGCTGTTGTCGCAGCGCA
>JAOTUD010000567.1 GCA_029864065.1 Gammaproteobacteria bacterium
TTATTTGTGTATATCCTGGACCTGCAACCGGCAGGTCGTGAACTCATGTCGATTGCATCGATCCGGTTTGCGCCGCGCTGGATCCTGCTGCTGGTCTACGGCCTGATCCTCGCGGTTTATGTCAGCAGGTACACGCGGTCGCGCACCACCGCGGTCTCCATTTTGACGATGACGTTGATCCTGTTCGGGCTGTTGATGCTCGAGGTCATTCTCGCGGTCTTCATGCAATTCTTTCTGCCGGTGGTGTTTCCGGCGCTGGTCATGCTGCTGGTTTCCATCGTTTTCTGGGCGATCGATCACTACCAGCGATTGCGTACCAGCGTACTGATCCAGCAAAAGCAGATAGCGCTGACCGATGTGCTCACCCGCATCGCAAAGGGAGACCTGCGCACCGCGTTGACCATGCTCAAGCAATGCCCGTACAGCGACAATTTGCTCGAAGTGGGCTATGAACTCGGCATGCAACTGGAAGGGAACAAGCACTGGGCCAGCGCGCTGAATCTTTATCACTGGCTGTCCAGGTACGATCCCGGGCTCAGCGACTTCGTGACCCGCATCGAGGAAATTCGCAACAACCGCGCGATGCTGCTCAAGCAGGGCAGGCCGGCGCCCGTTATCAAGCCGAAGCTGCCGTTTATCGGTAACTACCGGCTGCTCCGGAAAATCGCCAAGGGTTCCACCGCGGTCATGTACGAAGCGATCGACACGCGCAGCAATAACCGCGTTGCGCTGAAGGTCATGACCTTGCGCAAGGACGAAAAAAACGAGCGTGACCGGGCCAGGCACTGGCTGCACGAGGCGGTGATCGTGTCGCAACTCGATCACCCCAACATCGTCAAGATTCACGATGCCGAGATTAAGGGAGACAGCGCATATATCGCGATGGACTATATCTCGGGATACTCGATGTCGCTGCGATTACGCAAACGCGAGTACCTGACCGTGGGCGAATGCATCCGAATTTCCAAGGATATGCTGCGCGCCCTTGCCGTCGCTCACGGTCACGGCGTCATTCACGGCGATATCAAGCCGGCCAATATAATGTACGACGCGGTCAACGATATTTACATCCTGACCGATTTCGGAGCGGCCTATACCGAGCTGCACAAACGCCGCAACGATAATGTCATCGTCGGTACCCCCGCCTACATGTCACCGGAACAGCTCGAGGGGAAAAAGCTCGATGGCCGTTCCGACCTGTTTTCCCTGGCGGTTACGCTATATCACCTGCTGACGGGGCACCAGCCATTTGCCGGCAACAACCTGCCCGAGCTGAAGAAAAATATCGTGCGCGACGAACCCGATCTCAATCACCTGACGCTGCCGGCGGGCATCACCGAGGTAATCATCAAGGCCCTGCAGAAAAAAACCTATATGCGCTTTGCCGATGCCAGGCAGATGCTGACCTCGGTCGAGTATTGCGAAACCCAGCTCAGAGAGCGTATGAAGCAGTTTTCCTGAGCGATGCTCAGTCGGGAATTACGGGATTGGCGTCGACGCGTTTTTTACGCTCGCGCCACGCGATCAGGAGCCCCCCGGCGACAATCAGGAAAACCCCGGGAATTAGCCTCGAGAAAGGCGCCTCGTCGAAAAACACCCAGCCCAGTATGAACGAGAAAGGAATCCCGAAATACTCGAACGGCGACAGGCTTGCGGGTTTGGTGAGGCGATAGGCATTGATCAGCGCCAGCACCGCGCAGCCGCCGACCAGGCCCATAGCCACCAGCAGTATCCAGTCCTGTGCCCGTGCCACGGCCTGGTATCCCGTGGTCGAAATCAGTATCGCCAGCGCGCCCACCAGCGCGCCCACCGACGCGTACATGTTGATCAGCGCGGTCGGAACGTCGTCGTCGACGAGCCGCACGCACACGGTAGACAGCGAGTAACCGAGCGCGGCGCCGATCGGCAGCAGGCTGTACAGCGTGAATACCGCGGTACCCGGCGCCATTATAAGTACCACCCCGGCGAAGCCGATCAGTACCGCCAGCCAGCGCCAGATGCCGACATGATGCTTGAGTATCGGTACCGACAGCATGGTGATCAGCACCGGGCTGATAAAGGTCAGCGTCGACGCGGTCGCCAGCTCCATCCTGGTAATCGACAGGTAGAAACAGTATTGCGCCGCGGCGATAAAAGCGCCTCGCAGCAGCCCCAGTCGCCATTGCCTGATTCCGAGTATCCTGCCCCGGGCGTGCCATTCCCGCGATAGCACCAGCACCAGCAGGCTCGGGATCAGGCCGAAAACGTTGCGAAAGCTGGCCAGCTGCTGCACCGGGTAACGGTCGCCGAGAAACTTGATAATAACGCCCTGAAGGTCAAACAGCAGGATCGCAAGCAGGATATAAAAGACTGCGCGTGCAAAATGGCTCGGGGCAGGGAGCATATCCGGGTTCTCGGTGGGCGGACGCAGTTGCTGCGAATCGTGTAATTTAGCAAATTTTGGTCGCAAGCATAGACTCGTTACGGCAATCGTCATACAATGCGCCTTCAAGAAGATGCTGCCTCCGCAGCGTTAATGTTTAGTGAATTTCGCAATGGGAAGAACCTGAGGTTCCTCCCGTTTTCGCGCGCGTGCATTTTTTTGAAACCGGAGTCTTTGTGTTCAAACCAGCAAGCCTGGCCCTGCAAGACG
>JAOTUD010000568.1 GCA_029864065.1 Gammaproteobacteria bacterium
CTCGGAAACAGGTCGAGGCCGGCATTGCCGGTGATGTACTGATTCTTTTGCGACGGCTGTTCGCTGAAATCCGATTCATCGAGCGACAGGGTCAGGCCGCCCCTAGCCGTCGCAAACCATGGCCGCCAGATATAGCTGCTTGCGTTAATGCTGGCGGTGTTCAGCCAGTTCGACGCCTCGCTATCGGTCCCGACGTAATCCCGAGTCCGGTAAGTCGTACTAATATCCCCCCAGGTTCGCACCGGGCTGGAATTAATATGCCCTGCGGCATGGACGTTGGATGCAAGCATTGTTATCGATGCCAGTATCAATACCAGCTGCCTTGGGAGTAGAAAAGAATACACATTCACTCATGGTTACTTTGGATATAAAGGTTTTCGTTCACATAAATATCTGCCGAGGCTTTCAATTCACGAAGGTAGTTTTCCCAGGCCTGGTCCTGCAATTCCCGATTTAGTAAACCCGCCGCACGCTGTTGCACTTCCGCGAAAGGCTTGAGCTGCGGCGGCTGAACGCCGTTGAGGCGGAACAGGAGAATGCCCTCCAGTACCCGTATCGGGTCGCTGATTTCGTCGATCTCGAGCGCGTCGACTCGTTGCTGCACGCTTTGCTCCAGGACTCCCCGGTGCAGGTATCCGAGGTCGCCGCCGTTGACGGCGCTGGGATGGCCGGAATGCTGTTGCGCCAGGGGCGCGAAGTCTTCACCGTTTTCGATGCGAAACTTCAGCTGTAGCGCCCGGGTTTCGGCCTCGGACCAGGCTGCCTCACCGGCCGAGGGCGGCACCGGCAGCAAAATCACCGAGCCCCAGGATCGCGCCGGCTCGGTAAACTTGTCCGGATTGCTGTCGTAGAACGCAACCACCTGGTCGTTTCCGGGTTTAGGCAGCTGCCTGATTCGCGCCTCCATTTGTTCAAGCAGGTTTTGTCTTTCCATGCGCAGCGCCAGCTGAGGCAGTACGCTTTCCCGCTGCGCCAGCCATTCCGGTCGGTTACGGTATTTCGCGTCGTATGCCTCGATTTCGCCGGCGATGGTTGCACGGTCGGGCTGCAGGCCCTGGCGTTCGGCTTCGCGGTGCACGATTACCTGGGTCACGATATCCTGCGCAACCTGCTGCTTGAACTGCTGCAATTCCTCGGCAGGTACGCGACCGTGATAGTACTTTTGCCTGACCGCCGACCTGAAAATAACTTCGAATTCACTCGCGTTGATGATTAAATCATCGACGCGGATAGCAATGTCGCTGTCAGATAACTGGCCGGCATGCACGATAATTGTCATTGCGTCCACCAGCAGGATCATGCCTAGAATAACTTTACCCATTGTCGCAGTCTCCGCAGAACTTCGTGTCTACCTTTGCCGGTTTTGCCCCTACCAATAAAAACTCCTCCATCGTCGGGGACGATGGAGGACCGGGGTGGTAACTATGGAAAATTAAGCCGATAAACGCGTAACCCCTTACTTGCTATGACATGCCAAGCAGACCGCGCTGCCGGTATTGGCTATCCGCAGGAAGGTAGCGGTGGAAGTATGCGGATCGTGACAGCTACCGCACTCGACGAAAGGTTCGGGCTCACCGGCGAAATCGACGCCAGCAACGGTTCGGGTATAAAGCTGCATATCGGTCTTTTCGCGGGTGCCGTTCGGCGTAGCCTCGGTATCAACCCACCATACGGTCGTTCCGTTGATGACCCGGTTTTCGGGATCGACAAAGTCCGGGTCCACGGGAGCTCCGGTCGGGGCGGTGAGGTTGATACCGCCGCCGCCGTACTGAACCCCGATCGGATGGTCGTTTTGCAGGTTCTGGCCGATATCGGCAAGACCCTGCGGACGGTCGGCGCCGGTCCAGGTACCGACAAGGGCAACGCTGCCCGAGCCTGGCGTATTGATCAGCGTATCCATTGCCTGGGTACCGTCATGGCAAGACAGGCAAGCAATTGAAACCGATCCCACCGGCGCTACTCCGCCATCGATACTTGTAGATGACGTCGTGGAATACGTGGTATAGGTCGTGGGATCCGCCAGCGTGCGGTTCCACAACGGGACCGCCGCGCTCGTATCACCACCGTGCGGCGTGTGACAGAATACGCATAATTCTGCCGTGCCCGAGAATGTGTTGGGGCCGGGACCGGTCGAACCCAGGTTATGCGGTGTCAGTTCGATTTCCGCGGAAGCGCCGGTCCATGCAAATGCACTCACCGTAAGTACCGCGAAACCGAGTCTTTTCAGGTAAAGATGATATGGTTTCATGATGTTTTCCCTTCGATTAAAGTCTTTTCATTGATAGCGGAGCAGCATTCGTGCCAAGTTCTGTCAGGAGTAGAAAAATCCGCGAGCGAGGTCTTTTTTATTTATTAAGATCAATGGCTTAGCTGGAATGGCGATAACGCCACGACCTACTCGCCCGATGCCATGCAGCCTCTCCGGGAACGGGTTTGTCTCAAGACTGGGAATCCCCGGCCGTACTTTTTCTCGAAATTAGGTGGGGCATGACACGCGGTGAGTACTCCAGACCGGTGGCCGTCAAGGTCCTGCGGATCGCAGTCCCCTGTCATCACCGCGCCTTTCGATGATCGCCGGACCAGGTCCCGCCGACGCCGGGCGCGCGGCCTTCTTGAAGCCGCAACAGG
>JAOTUD010000570.1 GCA_029864065.1 Gammaproteobacteria bacterium
TCACCGTCAGGGAAGGGCTGGACAAGGATCTGGCGCGCAAGATGGTGAAGCTGATCAAGGATCGCAAGCTCAAGGTTCAGGCCGCGATCCAGGGCGAACAGCTCCGGATCAGTGGCAAGAAGCGTGATGACCTGCAACAGGTTATGCAGATGCTGCGCGAAGCCAGCCTCGGCATCCCGCTGCAGTTCAACAATTTCCGCGACTGAGCCTGATTCACTTTTGCGCGTTGCTCCGTTAGCCCTGTGTCAGGTCATCCCCCCGGGTTCCGGAGCCATTCTTGCGAGACCCAGAGTCATCCCCGCGCAAGCGGGGATCTCGTAACGCCGCGATTACCGAATTGGATCAACAGCGACAGCGGACGATTGCCCCGGCCTGCCTACGCAGTCAGGTACACGTCGAAGCGAATGGTCTTTTCGCGATAAACGATATCGGGCCTGACATCGGTCAGGCTGCTCGCCTTGGCCGGGCGTTTGACGACGACGCGCCTACGCGCTTTTTGCAGCGCCAGAGCAAAAACTGATTCGATTTCGCGGTTGTCGGTCAGGCGCTGCAGGATCTGCATTTCCTTGGCGGGTTTGGCGCTCGATTTATGCGCCGGAAACATCGGGTCGAGGTAGATGCAATCGAATTCGTGGGCTTTATCGAGGCCCTGCAGGTACTCGCCGGCTTCGACATTTTCGAGGAACATACGGCGGGCGATCCCGGCGCCCGCCGGCTCCTGTGCCAGCGTTTCGCGGGCGCAGGCGAGGACGGCAAACAGCAGGCTATTCTGTTCCACCATGGTGACCTGTTGACCGTGACTGGCAAGGATCAGGCTATCCGCGCCCCAGCCGGCGGTGAGATCGAGTATTTTATCGATACTGCGCGTCTTGTTGTTACAGGCTTTGAGCAGCGCCTGGTTTGATTGCCTGGCGCGCCTGGCCAGTGGCCCGCTGACAAAACTGTGATGAAAAAAGAGTGCCGGTTGCAGTAGCCTGATACCGATGCCCCGGGTGTCCGCTGCAATCTCCAGCTCGACTGGCGATAAGCCGGCGACGGCAAGCAGGCGATCGAATGCGGCGGGTGAGCACGCTTGCATCAATAGTGCGGTGGTTTCTCGTTGTCGGAACTGATGTCGCCGGGGAGTTCCGTTTTCAGCGCTTTTATCTGATCCCTGAGTTGTTCGATGCTCAGGGTCAGGCTTGAAATTTCCCGATCCTGCCGCGCGACCGTGTCGTTTAAGGCCTGGACGGTGTATTCCTGCTCGGAGTAAAGCGTCTCTAGATGCTCTAACCTGGCCTGGAGTGATTCATTCACAAAAATAACCTTGTCAAATCAGACGAGTTTAACAAAAATTATCCTGGCTAAAACATATAATGATGGTTTACCGGCAACGCAATCAACCGCATAATAAGCAGATTGCAACCTGTATGTGCGTTACATCGCAAAATACGAATGAGGTTACCCGTGAGCGATTCACAAATTGATAAGATAGCCCAGATAGCCGAGAGAATTTCGGCCGAAGAAAACCGCCGCACCAGACAAACGCATACCATTAACACGCTGCTCGAGGAAAGACAGCAGGTGCTGGTGTCGATGTGCGAACTGGCCGAACTCGAGTCGGGCGATGTGCCTCCCGCAGCCGTGATTCATAACCTGCGCGGCTTTAATCAGCGACTGGTCGACTATACCGCGCTGGGTCATTTTGAAATTTATGAAAGAATCATCGACGGCAAGGAACGGCGCGGCAATATCAAGCTGATAGCCGACCGGGTATACCCCTCGATTTCCGAAACCACGCAGTTATTTGTCGAATTCAATGACAAGTACGAAGGCGCCGACGAAGCCGACAGCATCGTCGATCTCTATCAGGATCTGTCGTCGATCGGCGAGGCGATGGCCGATCGCATCGAATCCGAAGATATGCTGCTGCGCGAAATCAGCGACAATCTCGAAAGCCCGAGCAAATCCCTCTAGCTCAATCCTGCATCCGGATCCGGATGCGTCGGATCCATCCGACGTTGCCGTCTTTCATCGTAGTCAAGCGGAGATGACTTTGGGCCATAGAGGCTGGAGTCTTCCAGATAGCCGCAGACCCGTGGCAGCGAACCGCCTCGCCATCGGGGATCTGGCAATGGCGCCGGAATCTAAATAGTCGGCCTCAGGGCAGCACCTTGTTGAAAGGTTTGACGGTGACCGCCGCATAGGCGCCGGCCTCGATGTAGGGGTCGGCGTCGGCCCAGGCCTGCGCCGCCTCCAGGGATGCAAATTCGGCAATGATGATACTGCCGGAAAAACCTGCCGCACCGGGATCGGGACTATCGATCGCCGGATTGGGCCCGGCAATGATCAGACGGCCTTCGTCCCTGAGCGCATTCAGCCTGGCGACGTGAGCGGCGCGCGCCGACAGGCGGGCCTCGAGGCTGTTTTCGTTATCGCTGCCGACGATACTGTAAAGCATCAGCTGGCCTCCTCATCTGTGTTCGGCATGTACCGCGCAAGATAAATCGCCTGCGCGACGACAAAGGCGATGGTCATGCCCATCAGTCCAAACAGTTTGAAATCGACCCAGGTATCCTCGCTGAACTGCAGGCCGAAGGGATCTATTTCGGGCGCCACGATCAGGTTGGCGATGCCG
>JAOTUD010000569.1 GCA_029864065.1 Gammaproteobacteria bacterium
TTCAGGCTCGAGCGACTCCATGACTATCTCTTCGGATTCAGGCTCGAGCGACTCCATGACTATCTCTTCGGGCTCGGACTCGGGCTCGGACTCGAGCGGCTCCATGACGATTTCTTCGGACTCGGACTCGAGCGGCTCCATGACAATTTCTTCCGATCCGGAATCGGGCTCGGCCGTTTCCGCGGCTAATTCCACTATCCGATCTTCAGCCGCCGCAACCTCGGCGAACGCGTTGCCAGTTCGTGGCGCATCTTCCACCCCGAGGCCGGCTTCATCATCGTCCTCATCGAGAAAATCCTCGCCCAGAAAATCCTCGCCGATCGTCTCGATCTTTATCGTTTCACGCGATTCCGTCCCGGTCGGCCCGGGTCTCAGCGCCCGCGCCTGCGCCGCCTCGGCTTCCGCCTGCCCTGCCGGCGTCTGCGCATAATCTATTGCCTGCGTATACCTGGCATGCGCCTGTGCGGCCGCGGAGTCTGTCGCTGTCGGTGTTGCCGCTTCGAACTTCTCCCCGGTTTCTGCGGCAGCGCTGATCTGCGGTGGCCCGGCCAGCAGCGTATCGTCGTAATTTCCTCCACCCGTCGTGGCCTGGCGCGCATCATCGTCCGGTTCAGGGCCAAGATTGGTAACTTCGAATGCCGACGGGTCGGCGCGCATGGTGTCGGGCTCGATTTCCTCGAGCAAGGCTTGCGACAGGTTCTCGGGACTGATGATCTGGGTCGTCGCGCTGACGCCGATTCCGCGCCACTCGGTCTGGTCATCACCGGTAATGCGGTCATGCGGAGACTCGACTCTTGCTGTCCGCTGCGCATGCTCGGTGAGCAGCTGCCCGGCCCTGAATTCCGCAAGCGCCCTGGCAAGACCGCGGATATAACCGATATCAGCCCTGGGCGCCTGCGACGTCTTCAGCTCATCGACGAGCTCGGGTAGCGCCGCCGCCGCCTGCCCCACCGCATCGATGATCTGCCTTCCGGGAGGGACACTCCTGTCGATGACCCGATTCAGCAAATGCTCGAAGTCCCAGGCAAACTCGCCGATCTTCATTGCGCCCACCAGGCGACCGCTGCCCTTGATCGTGTGGAAAGCCCGGCGAATATTCTTTAACGCGTTTTCGTCTTCGGGGTGCAGCATCCAGTCCTGCTGCAGGCGCCCGATGTTTTGTGCCTCTTCGGCGGCCTCTTCCAGGTAAATCTCGAGGATCTCCGGGTCACTACCGGCCTTCAGCACCTCCAGCTCGTCTTCGATCGGGACCACTTGCGGCTGTTGTTGCGCCGGTGCGCCGCCCGCATCGACCTCGGCAACGGTGGCTTCGCGCGTTGCTTGCTGACGCTGAACCGGGGCCCCGGCCTGTCCCGCCTTGACATCGCCCGCTTCGGGCCGCGCCTCTGGCGCGGATTCGCTGCCGGCTTTGGCTAACGGTTCGGCCGCGCGAGCCTCCGGCCGCGCCGCGGCCGCTGCAGGAGCATCCGCTTGCTGGTCGTTTGCCGGTGCGGCGATATCGAGCGGCGGTTCGTCGATTTTCGCTTGCGGCTCCAACGCTGCCCCGGTCTCGAGCACCACTGCGACGGCATCGCCCTCGGCCCCGCCCGGTTCGAGCGCGGCGTCGACCGCCTGCACTTCGGGTTCCGCTGCCGTCACTTGCATTGCAACGGCTTCGCCCAGGGCTGCGACCAAGGACTCTTCCGCACTCTCGTCGACCACAACCAGGTCCTGCTCTTCATCGGCGCCCGATCGGAGATGCACGCCGGATAAGAGTTTCTGCAGCTGCGCGTCGGCGAAATCGAGTATCGTTGCGGCATCGCTGCGGCGCTCGCCGAGCGCCTCGAGATAATATTCCAGGCTCACGACCACCTGCGATAGCGCGTCCAGACGACTGGCTTCCATGAATTCGACGATATCGTAACCCTTCAGGTAGGACAGTAATCCGTCCAGTACGGCGACCGCGCGGTGCTCGTTCAAGAGCAATAGCGCACCCCGGGACTCCTCCATCAGGGCTATGCAAAGATCGATATTCTCGCCGCGGCTCGAATCCTTGACGAAATCGAGGATTGCATTCTTGGTTTTCTGGATATCGTCGAGCGTGGCGGTGACGACCGCGGTCAGCACGTTATCGAGTTCGTAATCTCGCGACACGTCGGTCTCGGACCTCGGCTGTTCGTCCCTGAGCGGCTGCCGTTTCTGCATCTGGTCGAGCGCCTGCTCGACCTGCAGCAGCTCGGCGGCCATCGACAGCAGCTGTTCCTCGTCCGCGGCCTTTCTGCCCTCGACGATATCCTTGACGACGTCGATCTGGGCCTCGATCAACTGCCGTTGCGAACCCAGCCCTATCATTGCCAGGGTATCGGAGATGATGTGCATCTCCTGCGGCAGCTCCCGCAGCGCGCCGACTTTCGCCAAATCGGCATTGACGTAAACCTCGAGCGTCGACTTGACTGCCTCGATGTCGGCTTTCATGGCCTCGGCGACCGTCTTCAGCAGGGCCTGGTTCGGGCCCGCGATATTATCCAGCACTTCGCTGCGTGCCGATTCAGAGGGCAGGAACTGCTCCAGCCGGTAGGCGGTTTTTATCGCCTGGGTCTTGGGGCCATCGCACTCCGGCTGGGCGATGTAGTACAGG
>JAOTUD010000571.1 GCA_029864065.1 Gammaproteobacteria bacterium
GGTCGAACGCTGGGTAAAAACCCTGCCGACGACCTCGTCGGAACTGTTCCGCAGGAAGTTTGTGCGCGACTACCAGCGTCAAAGACGGCAATCGAGATAATGTCCGGAATCCGTAACAACCTCACCTGCTGCCTGCTGCTGGCGCAACTGACGTCGTATTGCCTGGCCGAAACGGTCTACCTGAATCCCGCCAGGATTTACCCGGGTGATATTGCCGAGCTGGTGATCGAATACGACAACAATATTCCGTCGCTTTATGCCCTGGATACTTCGGTGTTGCAGGCCGACTTCGAGATCATAGACGTCAAGTCGAGGGTTTCCCGGCTGCTGCAGGGGGACGAGGTGTTTCACCGCATGCAGTGGAAAATTCAGATTCTGCCACGCAGAACCGGCACGCTGCTGGTGCCGGAAATTCGCTTTGGCGACAGGCAGACGCCCGCGCTGACGCTGGAGGTTCTGCCGCCACCCGCGGAAATGCTGTCGAGTCACGAGGTATTCGTCACGGCCGCGGCCAGTCCCGACAATCCCTATGTCGACCAGCAAACCAGGATAAGCGTGCGCCTTTATCACAACCTGCCCCTCGATTACGGCAGCCTGTCGGAACCCGGGGCCGATCACACGACAATCTACCACCAGCGCGACGAGGCGAGCTACGTGGAATTTCGCAACGGCAAGGAGTTCCAGGTGTTGCAAAGAGACTTTGCGCTGGTAGCCCGGCAGCCCGGCGAAATCATCCTGTCGCCGGCCAACTATCGCGGCATCGTCAGGCACGGCGGGGGAAACGCTGGCGGCGAGCCTGCAGTCGGCAGCAGGAAAATCAGCCGCAGCAGCAACGCGCTGAAACTGCAGGTGCGCAGCCCGCCAGCGCGGTTCACCGGCAGCTTCTGGCTGCCCGCCACGCGGCTGCAGATATCGCAAAGCTGGGGAGACGACCGGGATACGCTGCAGGTGGGAGCATCGCTGGACTGGACGCTTTCGATCATCGCTCACGGACTGTCCGCAGAATCCTTGCCGGCGGGCCTGCTGACCCTGGACAGCGATAACCTCAGGATATACGCGGACCGGGAGTCGCGCAGCACCCGCTTCGAAGGCGGCGAGCTGATCGGCAGGCTAGAGCAGCGCTTTGCCGTCATTGCGGCCCGCCCCGGCACGATCAAGCTGCCCGACCTCGAGCTGCCCTGGTGGGATACCGTATCGGATAGCGAACGACTGGCCAGCATCGGCGGCCGGACGATCAGCGTGTCGGACAGCTTTTCGGGTGTGGATGACGAACCGCTGACGCCCCAAAACCTGTACCAGCGGCTGCTATCGAATCTGTTCGGCGACGATAAGCGTCGATGGCCGGGGCTCGCGGTGATCGTATCGGGTGCGCTGTTTGCCTGCTACCTGGCGTTACGGCGGCGTATCGCGGGGCTGCTGACGCCGTTGCCGCGGCGGCATCGGATGCGGCGTCGATTGCGGCGCGCCTGCCAGGCAAATGACGCGGCGGCGGCGCGCTCAGCGTTGATCGAATGGGGCAGGGAGCGCTGGCCAGCGGCACCCATAAACGGGTTGCACCAGATCGGAAAAAGAATCGCTGACGATGAACTGGCACGGGAACTGGCGCGGCTCGATGCCGCACTGTTCGCGCCGTCACGCAGTCGCTGGCAGGGGCGCCGCTTGCTGGCGCTGGTTACGGCGCTGGATCGCCGGACGCAATCCTCCCGCCCTGCGCCGCGCGGCTTGCCGCCGCGCCTTTACCCGGAGTAAGCAGCGACGGCGCTACTCGCGCAGCAGCGACCAGCCGTCTACCGGACGGAAGCGCTCGCCGAATCGGCCAGCATAGTCGGTCATCGATTGCTCGATCGATTCGATCCCTTGTTCCAGGCTGTGATTCATCGGGCCACCCCGAAACGGTGCAAACCCGGTGCCGAATATGATGCCGGCATCCAGTAGATCGCGGTCGGCCACGATCCCTTCCTGCAGGCAGGCCGCGGCCTCGTTGAGGAAACGGAAAACCAGCCGATTCTGGATCGTTTTCTGATCGCCGAGGTCGGCGTCCCTGTCCTTGACCGGCTTTCCCTTCTTGTAGTTGTAGAATCCGCTGCCAGTCTTCTTGCCGAGGCTGTTGGCATCGACGAATTTCGCGAGGCCGCCGGGCACATCGATGCCGAATGCCTGCGACAGGTTTTGCGCGACCGACAGGCAGATATCGAGACCGACGGTGTCGGCGAGTTCGACCGGGCCCATCGGCATGCCGAAATCGGTCGCGGCCCTGTCGATGGCTTCCGGCGCCACGCCCTCGTCGTAAAGCGTAAAGGCCTCGACCAGGTATGGCATCAGGATACGATTGACGAGGAAACCGGGCGAACTCCTCACTGGCAACGGCAGTTTGCCGATATGCTGCGTGAAAGCGATCGCGTGCTCGACGGTCTGCTGCGACGAAGATTCGGTTTTGACGATTTCTACCAGCGGCATCATCGCCACCGGGTTGAAAAAATGAATGCCGACCAGGCGATCCGGTTCCTTCAGCACCGTCGCCAGGATTTCGAGCGGAATGCTCGAGGTGTTGGTGGCCAGCACCGCGCCCGGTTTCATGCGTGCCTCGACCTCGCGAAAAATTGCGTGCTTGG
>JAOTUD010000573.1 GCA_029864065.1 Gammaproteobacteria bacterium
AGTCCGTGAATTTCGAAGGGCTCGGTAAATAGCGAGCGGATCGTCTGGCGCGGGCTCAGCGAGCCATTGGGGTCCTGGAACATCATCGCCATGTGCTGGCGCATCGGCATGAATTCGCGAGCGCTAAGCCCCAGCAATTCCCTGCCTTCGAACTTCGCCGAGCCCGATTGCGCCGCCACCAGCCCGAGAATCGCCCGCCCCAGCGTCGTTTTGCCTGACCCGCTCTCGCCGACCAGGCCCAGCGTCTCGCCCGATTTCAGGGATAGCGACGCGTGCAGCACGGCGTCGACGAACGGATCGCTGACGCCTTTCAGTCGCGCCTTCAGGTTGCCCATGGTACGAAACCTGACGCGCAAATCCCTGACGTCGAGCAGCGCCGCTTCCGCGCGCCGCGCGAACTCGGGTGGTTCGACCAGCGGCGTCGCGGCACTGGGCCTGGGCCGCGCATCCGGCGGAATCGTTGCGTCCAGCAGATGGCAGCAGGCCGTGTGACCGGGGGCGGATACCGGCTGCGCCGCCGGCTGTCGGTCGTGGCAGGCGTCGAATACGCTGCTACAGCGCGACGCGAATACGCAACCCCTGGGCCTGGCGTGCAGATCGGGAACGTCGCCCGGAATCGTCGGCAGGAAACGCGACCGGATCAGCTCGCGCGCCGGATCGCATTCGAGCAGGGCGCGGGTATAGGGATGCGACGCGTTGTGGAAGATTTCGCGCACGCCGCCATTTTCGACCACTTCGCCGGCATACATGACGACGACCTCGTCGCAGAGTTCGGCGATCAGCCCGAGATTGTGCGACACCACCATGATGGTCGCGTCGAATTCGGCCTGCAGCTCCTGGATCAGGTGGATGATTTGCGCCTCCATGGTGACGTCCAGCGCGGTGGTGGGCTCGTCCGCGATCAGCAGCATCGGATCCATCAGCAGCGCCATCGCAATGCCGGCGCGCTGGCGCATGCCGCCGCTGAACTGGTGCGGGTACTGCAGGATCCGGCTCTCCGCATCGGGAATGCCGACGCGCCGCATCATCGCGATCGCGCGCTTGCGCTTGTCGTTTTCGGAACTGTCGCGTCGATACAGGATATCCGTCATCTGTTGCTGGTAGGAATGCACTGGCGACTGCGACGTCATCGGATCCTGGAACACGATGGAGATTTCCTCGCCGCGGACATTCTGTAGCTGCGATTCGCGCAGTTCCAGCAGGTCGCGGCCGTCGAACATGGCCTCGCCGCTCTCGATGATCGCGTTGCCGGCCAGTAGCCGCGTGATGGTCCAGATCACCGTGCTCTTGCCGGAGCCGCTTTCGCCGACCACGCCGACGATCTTGCCCTGTGGAACCTTGAAACTGACGTCGCGCAGCGCGTGCACCCGCCCCCGAGGCGTGCGGAAGTCGACGTTGAGGTTGCGTATGTCGAGCAGCGCTGCCACGGGCTAGTGTCCCTTGCGCAGCTTGGGGTCGAACACGTCGCGCAGCGCCTCGCCGAGGAAGGTGAAGCCGATCGTGGTCAGCACCAGCGGGATGCCGCCGGCGATTACCGGCCACGGCGTGTCGCGGATGATCAGATAGCCCTCGTTCAGAATCGTCCCCCAGCTCGCGGTCGGCGGCAACACGCCGAGGCCGAGGAAGCTGAGGCCGGCCTCGATGGTAACCACCACCGGCACGTCCATCGCGGCGAGGATCAGCAGCGGGCCGATGACGTTCGGCAGCACGTGCCGCAGCAGGATCCTGCCCGGGCTGGCCCCGAGCGAACGTTCCGCCATGATGAACTCGGTGTGCTTCAGCGCCAGCGTGCTGGTGCGCGCGAGCCTCGCGTAACCGGGAATCGTCGTCACGATCACCACCGCAAGCACCAGGTTCAGGCTTGGACCCAGCAGCGCCACGGCGGCCAGCGCCAGCACGATGGTCGGGAAGGACCTTATCGTGTCGAACACCAGCAGCAGCAGGTTGTCGAGCCAGCGCGGTCCGTAGCCCGCCACCATGCCCAGCAACAGGCCGACGGCGAGCGATACCGATACGCCGATGGCCGCGACCTGCAGCGCGACACGTCCACCGTAGAGTACCCGGGAGTAAGTGTCGCGCCCGAGTTGATCGGTACCGGCCCAGTGCTGTGCGGTCGGTCCCGACATCCGGTTGGGGATGTCCATCTGGAACGGATCGTGGGTCGCGAAAATGGGCGCGAAGATCGCGCTCAGGAAAAACAGCACCACCAGCACCAGTCCGAACATGCCGAGCCTGTTTTGCATGAACAGCAGCAGCTTTTCACGGCCCTCGCTGTAGGCGGGTTCTGCGACTGCCGCCGGGTCTAGCCTGATTGGTGAGGGATCAGAGGGAGTCACGGACGCGTGGATCCAGCCACGATACAACGAGGTCGGCCATCAGCGTGACCAGCACGTACAGCGCGATGGTGGCCAGCACCGCGCCTTGCACAACCGGGAAATTTCGCGCCAGCACCATATCGTAAATGATCTTGCCGATACCGGGCCGGGCGAAAATGATCTCGGCGAAAACGGTGCCGGAAAGCAGGCCGCCGAAGCCGATGCCGATCAGCGTGATGGTCGGCAGCACCGCCACCTTGAGCGCGTAGCGAAACACGATGGTGCGGTGGCGAAG
>JAOTUD010000572.1 GCA_029864065.1 Gammaproteobacteria bacterium
AACGCGAGTTCGTATTTATCGATCAGGCGCGACAGTGACGCCCGGTAAAGCAGGCTCAGGGCTTCGCGGTATCCGCCCTCGGCCCACAGCCGCATGACCTCGGCCGGCACGTCCGGCGGCAGGCTTTGCGGGGTCACGTCGAGCCCGAACAAAACCTCGGGAGCGGCTTGCCTGGCGGGTGCGGGGCCCAGCCGCGACAACGGACCGCGGAATCGATACAACAGGTAGACCAGCAGCCCGACGAACAGCGCCACCAGCATGATCTTGAGCCAGGTCGCGAAACCGGTAAAGTCGGTCGACCAGTCGACGTTTGCTTCCCACCATTCCAGGAACTCGATGAGCCATTCGGGGAAGGTATCCTCATCGACTTCTTCGCTCCAGTCCTTGAAACGCCATTTCCGCACCGTTCTTTGCTGGCCGAAATCCTCGCCGTCGAGTACCTCGCCGATCAGAACGGTGGCGCTTTCGCGATCGTGATCGGCCGCGGCGTCGGCGGCGCCCGGCGTCGCCAGCGCGATAGAAATGCCGAGCAGCAGCGCTGCAACCAGGCCCGCGGGAGAGGTATCCTGTTGCCGTTTGCGTTCCGCCAGGCTGCGGAAACTGATTTCGATATCCCAGGCCTCGAGTTCGATCCTGCGATTCAGGTAAAGCGCAAATCCGGCCATGCTGTGAAACGGCATCACCAGCGTGATCGCTGCTATTCCGGCAAGCGCGTAAATCCATTCGCCGAGCAGCGTCAGGTCGTTGAACCTGTCATAGATGCGCAGGTCGAGTGTGTCCGGCGTGAAAAAATCGAGCATGACGATAATACCGAAACATACCAGCAGCTCGAAGCAAAAGCAGACGAACTGGTTGGCCAGCGCGACGTCGCTGTACTTGCCGTGCAATATGCGCAAACGCTGGCGGCGCAGCCCTCCCTTCAGTTCTTCGAGCACGGTTACCGGGTTATCGAAGGCGCGCTGCACCGAAAAACGCCGCCACAGCAGCCACGGCAGGATATCCTTGAGCGGCAGGGACTTCATGCTGGACCAGACGCCCGACTCCTCGTCGAACAGCCTGCGGCTGGCGATAAACAGCGGCAATCGTTCCCAGAAGGGCTTCAGCCACCATACGATCGCCAGCGCCCACAGGGGCGACCCGGAAAAAACCACGAGCAGCGCCAGCGCGAGCGGCAGCAACGACAACAGGCTGGCCAGGTAAAGTGGCCGCCACCATGCGCGCGCCATCAGAAATCCCAGGTCCAGCGCCTGCCACCCGGAGCGAATGGTGGCGTTGATCTGCAGTTTATCGAGATTCATGGCGGCGTCCCGAAAACGAGTAAAGCAGCACCAGGGACCATAACAGGGCGCCGACGCCATACTTGGCTTCGACCGGCAGGCTGGCGCTGGACGACCAGAAGGCTTCCAGGAACGCGGCGATGATCAACATCAGCACGATACCGTAGATCATCGGCACGACATCGCGGCCCGCGGCGCGCAACGCGTCGAGCCGGGTAAACTGCCCCGGGTTGATCAGCGCGTAACCGAGCCTGAGCCCGGCGGCGCCGCTGAACACGATCGCGGTCAGCTCGAAAGAACCATGCCCGACCACGAAGGGATAAAACGTGTCGACGTAATCGAGTCGGGTCAGGTGACCGGCAATGGTGCCGATGAACATGCCGTTGAAAAACAAAACCAGCAGGGTTCCGATGCCGAGCAGCATGCCGCCGGCGAAGCAACGAAACGCGACGCTGATATTGTTCTTGATATAGAAACCGAACATGAAGATATCGGTATCGGCCTCGCGTTCGCGGCCCAGCTTGCGCGCGGCCGGGTCGTACATGCGCTCGACGTCGCGCACCTGCGACGCATCGAGAACGCTGTAAACGGCTTCCTCGTCGAGATAAGTCCAGCCGCCGGCGATCAGCCCAGGCAGCGCGAACACCGCCAGCGCGAGCAGGATGTAGTAGCGATGCCGGTATATTGCCAGCGGGAAATCGCGTTTGAAGAAGGCAAAAAGGTTGAGGCGTGATTCGGATCGATAGCGGTAGAGTTCGCGGTATAACGCAAGCACGAGGCTGTTCAGGCGGTCCACCAGCGCGGCATCGTAAAGCCGCTCCTTGGCGATCGCAAGGTGCTGGCACAGCAGCAGGTAATGCTGGGCGAGAATCTTGCTGTTATCCCCTTGCGCGGGCTGCGCCAGCGCTTCCTCGATTTGCTGCCAGACGGGTTGATGCAGTTCCTCGAAGCGGTGCTGTTTCATCGCAGCCCCAGAAACCAGGCGCCGATTCGATGCAGCTGCTGTACCCCGTTAACGCCCCGGTCGTGGGTAATCCCTTCGAGAATGCTCGCCAGCTCCTGCTGGCGGGGCTCCGAGAGTTGCTTGCTGCGCTGCAGGTATTCGATGATCGAGATTTGCTCCGTGCGCAGCAGCGACGTCGGCGGCGCGAGCGGCACTATGTCCCCGACCGGGGAGGGTTTTCCCGCTTCCCTGACGCTGATCACCAGGGTTCCGGCGGCAAGGTCGCCGAGCCGTTGGAAGCGGCGATTCGTCATCATCGTGACCAGTCCCGCAAGATACAGCAGCGGCAGGAAATCGACCGTGCGCAGCAGGTTGCGCACAGATCGGAAG
>JAOTUD010000575.1 GCA_029864065.1 Gammaproteobacteria bacterium
GCTGCGTAGGGAGTTCCTCGAGCGTCGTGCGCAGCGCAGCGACGCAGGATGCCAAAGCAAGCGGAGCCCGATGCGAGCGAGGCAGGACGCCGAGCGAGGTTAAGCGAGAGGAAGCTCCCTACGCGGCGCCCCTGTCAATATGAGGTCGGGTGGTGGGTGCTGGGTGCTGGGTGGTGAATCAGGCTTTTCGGAGGTTGTTCCAGATGCCCGCGATGCCAAGCCCACCGAGCCCGATGATCACCCACGTCGGCATCGACAATCCGAACAAACGCCACACGACCTCGGCGCACTCGCCGGAACCTTCGAAGATCATGTTGAATGCATCGCCAAGTGAGAAATTGCCCAGGATGTATCCCAGGCCCGGTCCGCACGCGGGCACCTGGTCGGCCGGCAGATTCTGCAAATGCACGTGCCGGATCGCGACCGCCACGCCGTCTCCGGCTGTCAGTGTTATCAGGACAGCGTAAATTCGAGAACCCAGCTTGCCGGGATTGTGCAAAGCGGCGACCAGGAACACGATGCCCAGCAAAATAGTCGCGACGCGTTGCAACACGCACAGCGGGCACGGGTCGAGCAACAAGACGTACTGGGCATAGAGGGCAAAGCCCATCATGCCGGCACAGGCAAGAAACCCCGCCAGGTTAAGCAGTCGTTTGTTCGGTAATGTCATTTGTTATCAGTCGGTCCCAATGTCGAGGGCGTCGGCAGCCCATCCGAAAGCCGTCAATCGAACTTGAATTCTACGTCAAGCTGCAGCCGGTTGTAATCATGTTTGGTGCCCTGGAAACGATCGACGTTATTGAGGAACAATGTGCCGCCCAGGAAGATCTTCCTGGAAACCGCATACTTGGCTTTGAGCATATGACCATCAGAATCGGTGCCACCACCACCGAAGTCGGAATCACTGTAGGTGCCTATAACCGCATCGGTCTCTAAGTCCATGTATGTCCAGCTGAACTCCATCTCGCCGTCTTTCTTGGCCGAACCGACCTTCGCGCCAACCGTGAACCCGGTGTCCTCCGTGGGCGCGTCGCTGTTCCGCGTCGCGTGGGCGTAAACCTTCAGGGGCCAGTCTCCGACTTCTGTGCTGAGCTCCGCGAAATAACCAATGCCTGCGGTCAGATTGGCAGTGTCGCCTACTGGAAACTTCATCCCCGCCTGCACAACGTACAAGAGCGAGTCATCGCTGCTGCGTTCCTCGACTGAGAATCCGCCGACCGTGCCGAAGAAGTTGCCGGACGTGTATTTCACGGCGAAACCCTCGGGGTTCAGGTCACCGTCCCAGATCAGCGGCACACCGCCGGCTTTGTACAGCGGATTCTTCATCTTGCCGCCGTAGAAATTCAGATCGTCATTGACCTTCCAGTCGATGTAGGCGAGATCGACGCCGATATCCTTGGTCGAAAAACCGTCGTCGAACGACTGGTTCGTCGATACCGGGTTGTCGCCACCGGTCGCCAGCGGAAACACGAACTTGACCTCATCGCTGACTTTCGCTGACAAGCCAAACTGCGAACGAAAACGCATGCGAGCGCGATCCTCCTCGCCATCTTCGTCGATGCGTTCATGACGGAGGCGCACGTCGCCCTTGAATTTGATGCGGTCAGCCCAGCTTTATTCTTGGGCGTTCGCAGAGGCTATTGCGAGAAGGACTGCGACAATTGCCGCAGTCAATACGGACAAGGATTTCATTATTTTCCCTATTTGGACGCCGCGAAGCGCCTCATTTTTGACACATGATGAAAATGGGTATTTTGTGTGCGGCCATGCTGTCTTATGGACAGGTTGCTGATGCAACCGACGCATTTCAGCAGCCGTCTATTACAGGAATGTTACGGCTTGGCCAGCGGCGGTTTTTCGGCCACTTTGTGACGCAAATAGGCCGGGATGATGTCCTCTGGATCGACAATCTCACCGTTCTGCAGTGCGACCGCGCCTATCGATAAAAGGTATCGCGCACGTGGGTGCAGAATCTCCGAGCGTGACTCAAACAACGCCTCGTTCATGGCAACCAGTTGCGGATACCGTTGCCAGCCGAAGCCCGCCGCAATCCGACCTCGGGCATCGGCAGCGTCCAGTTCGTCAACCGGCATATGGCCGTGCAGCCGCTCTGGAAACATCGGGTCGGGAATATTCGCGTCGCCGCGATCGTACGCGCCGAGGTAGACCTCGTTCATGTGCGCGTCCTGGGCGACGATGACGGCATTGGCATCGGTTTCGGCAAACACCTGGGCCGCCACAGCGGCGAGCGACGAGACCGGCACGATTTTCAAGCCGGCGCCGTGCGCCAATCCCTGTGCAACAGACGCCGCAATGCGCATGCCAATAAAAGAACCCGGTCCGTTACCGAGTACGATCGCATCGAGGTCGCGCAGTTCGGCGCCTCCCTCCCGCAACACGCTGCGTATCATCGGCGTCAATATTCGAGTGTGCTCACGCGGCTTTTCTTCGTGCCGCTCGAACACGCTGGAACCGAGATGCAGAGCAACGCTGCACGCTACCGACGAGGTGTCGATTGCCAGCAGTTTCATGCCACGGCGCCTTTTCGCTGGTGTGCCGCGAGAAAGCTCGATACTTCATTGAGCGCCGACGTCGAGGACATGGGCTCG
>JAOTUD010000574.1 GCA_029864065.1 Gammaproteobacteria bacterium
GCAGGACCAGGTCAGCGGACGGCAATTTTCGATCCGCTCCAGGGTGCTGGTCAATGCGGCCGGCCCGTATGTCGATCAACACAATGCGCTGTCCGGTATCGAAACCGAGTATCATCACCAGCTGTCCAAGGGCATCCATCTCATCGTTCCGCAACTTTCCTCGAACCACCGCGTGCTCGCTTTCTTCGCCGACGATGAACGCCTGTTCTTTGCGATCCCGATGGCGAACCGCACCTGTATCGGCACCACGGATACCCCGGTCGAAGATCCGGTCACCGAGGTTACCGACGCAGATCGGGATTTCGTGTTGTCCAATATAAACGCTCGACTCGACCTGGGCCGGCCGCTAGACCGGAACGATATCATCGCCGAGCGTTGCGGTGTGCGCCCGCTGGCGGTCCGTGGCCGCAAGGATGAGTCGGTGGACGTGCTGCAGCTTTCCCGCAAGCACTTTATCGAAACCAACGCGGAGCAAAAACACGTTTCTATCTTCGGCGGCAAGCTGACCGACTGTATCAACGTCGGTGACGAGATCAGCGAGCAGGTCGGCCTCCTCGGCATAGCGCTGCAGGAGCCGGCCGGCAAGTGGTATGGCGAGCCGGGGCGCGATCAACGCGAAGCTTTCTTCCGGCGTGCCGAGCAGATCGGCGTCGACCATATTACCGCCAGCGACACCGGGGAGGCGTTGAGCGAGAGGCTCTGGCGACGCTACGGCGCCAATGCCGGGGCGATGCTCGACGCAATCGAGCGCGATCCATCGATGGGTGAACCGTTGATCGACAACGCCGGCATCCGCCGCTGCGAAATCGATTACCTCGCGAAGCATGAAATGATCGTGACGCTGGAGGATTACCTGCGGCGACGCTCCAAGATCGAGTTACTGGTCTCGCGCGAAACCCTGCGGCAATCGGCCGGTCTGTTCGAGGCCTGCGAAAAACTGTTTGGTGACGACGCGAGGATGCGTTTCAACGAGTATTTTTCAAGATAGCATGGGCTACTGTAGTCAGGGGGACACGATAGTAAACCCCGGGGACTGACGCGGCAGGCCGTTCGAGTCATCTCTTCGAACTGGTCAATCAGCACCGAATTAAGTATTGTGTCCCCGGAGTCGGGAGGAGGCAGATGAGTCAGTATATTCTGAGTATCGACCAGGGCACCACCAGTTCGCGGGCCATGCTGTTCGACGATCAGGGGCAGGCCCTGTTTACCGCGCAACAGGAATTCACCCAGCATTTTCCACGCGACGGCTGGGTGGAGCATAATGCCGAGGAGATCTGGATCACGACGCTGGACGCGGTTCGCAGGGCATTGGCGAAGGCAAAGGAGGATAACCGCAAGATCGCAGCTATCGGCATCACCAACCAGCGCGAAACCACCGTGCTCTGGGATCGCGCCAGCGGAGAGCCCATTTACCACGCGATCGTGTGGCAGGACCGCCGCACCGCCGGGTACTGCGAATCGCTGCGCGCGCAAAATCTCGAGGCCATGGTCACCGACAGAACAGGCTTGCTGCTCGATCCCTACTTTTCCGGCACCAAGGTCAACTGGATTCTCGAAAATGTCAGCGGCGCGCGCGCGCGCGCCGAAAAGGGAGAAATCCTGTTCGGCACCATCGACTGCTTTTTGATCTGGCGCCTGACCGGCGGCAGGGTACACGCGACCGACGCCACCAACGCGTCGCGCACGCTGATGTTCAATATCCACGAGCAGCGCTGGGACAGGGATTTACTCGATATGTTATCGGTGCCGCAAGCCATGCTCCCCGAGGTACTGGACTGCGCCGACGATTACGGCAGCACCAGCAAGTCGCTGCTCGGTGCCGAGATCCCGATCGCGGGCGTGGCCGGAGACCAGCAGTCGGCCCTGATCGGGCAAGCCTGTTTCAAAACTGGAATGATCAAGAGCACTTACGGCACCGGTTGTTTCATGGTGCTGAATACCGGCGCCCAGGCGCTGAAATCGAAAAACCGTCTCCTGACTACGGTAGGATACCGGATAAAAGGCGAAACCACTTACGCACTCGAGGGGTCGATCTTCGTTGCCGGCGCCGCGGTGCAATGGTTGCGCGACGGAATCGGCATCATCGATTCGGCACAGCAGACCGAGGCCATGGCCGCGTCGCTTGATTCAAACAAGGGGATATACATGGTTCCCGCGTTTACGGGTCTTGGCGCACCGCACTGGGATCCCGACGCGCGTGGCGCCATTTCCGGAATCACGCGCGACACCGGGCCAGCCGAAATAGTGCGCGCCACGCTGGAATCGGTCTGTTACCAGACCTTTGACCTGCTCGAGGCCAAGCGCCGCGATGGTATCACCCCGACACGGCTGCGCGTCGACGGCGGCATGGTGCGCAACAACTGGCTATGCGGGTTTCTGGCCGACGTGCTCGACATCATCGTCGAGAGGCCGGTGCAAACCGAAACCACGGCGCTTGGCGCCGCTTACCTGGCGGGACTGCAGGTCGGCCTGTTTGCCTCGCTGGACGACATCGCAAAACGCTGGCAGGCGGAGCGCGAGTTCGAGCCTTCGATGGAGGCCAGCCAGCGCAAGCTGCTGCTGGCCGACTGGCATGACGCCGTGATCAAGGTCAAGACCCGCAGAAAAGA
>JAOTUD010000051.1 GCA_029864065.1 Gammaproteobacteria bacterium
GCGTCACCATGCACACCCCGAGACCGTAGGGCTGGAACAGCCATTTATGCGGGTCCAGTACGATAGAATCGGCGCGCTCCATGCCGCTCAGGTGGCGCCGCCCCTGCACGGTAATCGCCGCCGGACCACCATAGGCGGCGTCGACGTGGAACCACATGTTTTCCTGCGCGCACAGGTCGGCGATCTCGTGCAGCGGGTCGGCGACGCCGGTGTTGGTGGTGCCGGCGGTCGCGATGACCATCACCGGGCGCAGGCCCGCGGCCTTGTCTGCCGCGACGGCTTGCCGCAAGGTATCGATAGACATGCGGTAGTTGTCATCGCTCGCCATTTTATGCATGTGTTCGTCGATGCAGCCCATCGCCACGAGGTCGCGATGCAGCGAGCTGTGCGTCTGGTCCGTGTAGTAGGAAACGCCCCTTCCGAGTTCCGCCCGCGCCGCCAGGAAGGCGGTCACGTTGGCGATCGAGCCGCCCGATAACAACACGCCCTCGGTGCCTTGCGGCATGCCGATCATCTGGCGCAGCCATTCGATGACGACGAGCTCGACCGTCGCCGGCCCCGAGCCGCCGCCCCAGGAGGTGCTTATCGTGTTGAAACCCGCGCCCATCCACTCGCCCAGTACCGCGGCGAACGAACTCGGCCCCGGCACTCGCGCGAAATAGCGGGGATGATCGCCGTGCTGCTGGTAGGCAAGCGCCACCTCGGCGAGCAGTTCGAGCGATTCATCCGGGTCCAGCGGCGTTTCCGGCAGAGGCCCGCCGAGGGCCGCCATCAGCGCGGCGGGCTCGCCGGTGACGATGGCCGGCTCGGCGTTCTTGCGCATCAGGCGGTCGACCACCAGGTCGACTACCTTGTGACCGAGGCGCCGCATGTCTTCGGGATCCATGCCGAGCGCGTCGGCGGCGTAGCCGAATTCATCCACGACGTCCTGTTTGGGGTTACGTTTGAGCATGGTTTGCTGCCTCGTACGCTGCGCGCGATTGGTGGATCGAGAGGGAAGGATTGTCTCACAGCTCGTTGCGGGGCAGGCAGAGCTTTCAGGTAACAGGCGATCAATCCGCTGCAAGAGGAGGTGCGTTATTTAACCTGGATAAACGGAGCATTGGCCAATGAGATCAAGCCCGCAATATTTCTCGTAATCATCTGCTATATATAGTTTAAGTTTCGATGGATGAAAATTTGGACAAATTCACCGAAGACCGCAGCTGCGTCACGCAATATCGCATGGGCGAAATGTTCGTGAAAGGCGCCAACCCCCGCGATTATCGACTCGCGGCCAAATGGTATCTGCAGTCCGCCAGGCAGGGTTTCGTCAAATCCCAGCGTCGCATCGGTACCATGTACGCGATGGGTTACGGCGTGCCGAAGGATTATATCAAGGCTTACGCCTGGTTCATGGTAGCGGCGGCGCAGAGCTCGTCCAGGGCGCGCAGAAACCTCGGCAGAATCGAGAACCGCATGACCCTCGGCCAAATCAACCTTGCCAAGAAACTGGCACAGCAATACTACGAAACCTTCGTCAAGCCGTTCAAGACCTGAGCTGCGAGCTCACGTCCTTCCCGTAACCTAGCAACGACAAACCTGGTCCGAATCGCCGGTAACGGCTGCGCTGTCGATAAATTACGCGGAAGGTCAGGTCGGCGGCCTCGCCGCCTGTACGGTCGCCGGCGCGTGCACGGTCGCCGTCATCCGCTGGGTTTCACACCTTGGAAAAGCTGGATTGATTTTCCTGCTGCGTCGCGACCGTGCCGAGGAATTCGTTTACCGCCACTGGCCTGCTGAACAAGTAGCCCTGCATGACATTGCAGCCCAGTTCCTCGAGGTAATCCGATTGTTTGGTGTTCTCGACGCCCTCGGCGATGATATCGATGCCGAGGCCCTGCGCCATGCCGACGATCGCCGCGACCAGCGCGGCTCCCTTCCTGGAATGCTCGATCTCGGATACGAACGAATAATCGATCTTGATCGTGTGAACCGGTAATTCGCGCAGGTAGTTGAGCGACGAATAGCCGGTGCCGAAATCGTCGATGGCGATCGAAATCCCCTTGTTCGACAACACCTGCAGCTTGTGGGTGCAGGCCTGGATATCGCTCATGAACATGTTCTCGGTGATTTCGATTTCGAGCCGGTTCGGCTTGATGCCGTGCTCGCGGGTAAGCGCGACCAAGCTCTCCGGGAATTCCTTATGCCGGATATCGGATGCCGACAGGTTGATGCTGACCTTAATTTCGCTGTCGATGAATTCCGCGTTGCCGAACAAATCGGTGGCAACCCGTTTCAGCACCCATTCGCTCAGCTGCTCGATTATGCGGGATTCCTCGGCATGCTCGATGAAGTAGTTCGGCTCGACCAGCCCGAACTGGGGATGGTTCCACCTGAGCAGCGCCTCGACACCGACGATGCGCCGGGTCCTGATGTCGATTTGCGGCTGGTAAAAGATTTCCAGTTCGTCGTTTTTGAGCGCTTTCCTGAGGCCGCTTTCGATCGAAATCTTTTCCGCGGCCGCATGCTCCAGCTTGTCGTTGTAAAAGGTGTAGCCGTTCTTACCGGTGGACTTGACCTCGTACATGGCCATGTCGGCGTTCTTGATCAGGGTATTGATGTCGTTCGAATCGTCGGGAAAGACCGATATGCCGATACTGACGTTGATATACACTTCCTTGCCGCGCAGGTAGAAGGGCTGCTGCAGGCTCGAGATCAGTTTTTGCGCGACGCTCTCGGCCTGGATACGGGTGGTCGGTTGCGGCAGCAGCAGCATGAATTCGTCGCCGCCGAGTCTTGCCAGGGTATCGCCGGTCCTGATCTCGTCCTTGAGCCTTGCGGCGACCTCGACCAGCAGCTGGTCGCCGACCACGTGCCCGAAGCTGTCGTTGATCAGCTTGAAGCGGTCGAGGTCGAGAAACATGACGATCAGGGTCTGGCCGGTTCGCGTCGCCTGCTTGACCGCGAGGTCCAGCCGGTCGAGCAGCATGGCGCGGTTCGGCAACTTGGTGAGCAGGTCGTGGTAGGCCTGGTAGGTAATCAGTTTTTCGGCTTTTTTGCGGCTCGATATGTCGCGCGCGACACCGTAGGTGCCCTGGTAGGTGCTGACTTTTTTCGAGCCTTTCGAATCCACCGAGTAAATCCCCATCGAGTTCAGTTCGATCGGGCAGGTCGAGGTTTCGAACGGTTTCGACGAACTCGCGGTGTTGCATTTGAGGCCAAGCTCTACGGTCCTGTTGGAGCGGCTTTCGCGACGACGCTCGTTGAACAGGTACTCTGCTTTCATGCGGTCCTCGTCGGCGATGAACTCGCTGTAATGCCTGCCGATCAGGTCGGAGCGCTTGAAGCCGAGCAGCTTCTTGACGCTGTTGTTGACGAAGCTGAATTCGCCCTTCAGGTTCAGTATGTAAATCAGGTCGGGCGAGTTGTTTACCATGTAGCGGTGCAGTTGCTCCGAGTGCTCCAGGCGCTTCTGGATCTGGGCCTTTTCCTCCTCGACGAGGAGCTTGTCGAGAGCGTTTCGAATCGAGTGCTCGAGCTCGTCGAAACTATAGGGTTTCTTGAAAATATCGTAGGCGCCGAGGCGAACCGCCTCGGTAACCTTGTTGATCGAGGTCTCGCCGCTGATGACGATTACGGTGGTCTGTATTTTCTTTTGCCGGATGAAGGTCAGGACCTGGTCGCCCGATTTCTTGGGCATGTTCAGATCGAGTATTACCAGGTTGAATTGCCGCTGCTGGATCAGCGCTATGGCCTGTTCGCCGTCTTCGGCCTGGGTGATATCGGGCCAGCGTCTTTGCAGCAGCGCGACCAGGCTCTCCCTGGCGCGTAAATCATCGTCGACCACCAGGAACGCAACGGGTTTGTCGAACTGCAGGGAGTTTTTTTCGATATTAGTCAGGGAATTTTCCATGCTTATACATCATTGGATTGCTGGTTTTCTGACAGGGGGATCAAGATTTCGAACAAAGCGCCCCCAACCTCGTTTTTCATATACTTGATCTGGCCATCAAACCTCCTTAACAGTTCGGCCACCACCGATAGGCCAAGTCCGCGGCCGGCGCCTTTTTTGGCGCTTGCCAGCGGGGTGAACAGGGATTTCAGGGTTTCTGGATCGATGCCCCTGCCTTTGTCAGAAATCGAGAATTGGGCGTAAATTCGCCCGCCGAGATTTACGAAATTCTGGCTGGACACGATGATCGCGGCATCGTCAGTCTGCGCTTCAACGGCGTTTTTCACAAGGTTTAGTATTATCTGGCGAAAAGCATCCTGGGTTATCTGTATTTCGGCATCCGAACCATCGAGGTTCCAGATGATTTGAACCTCCTTGTCGTCGCATGTAGATTTCACGTACAGAGGGATACAGCTATTCAGCTCGGCATTCAGGTACACCCCCTGGGCCTCCGCCTTGTCGCCCTCCTTGAAATTCAGGACGATATTGCGGATCCGCTGCAACTCTTCGTGCAGGATCTCGATTTCTTTGCCGCTTTCGATACCCCCCGTCCTGGCATTACCCTTGAGAATATCGATGTAATTTCCGATCACGCTCAAGGGGTTGCTGATTTCATGGATCAATTTGTCGATATCCTTTTGATTGTTTTCCTCCCTCGAGTCTTCCGCCTGGGTCTCCTGACTTAAACTCTGTTTAACCGTCAACCACGTTTCGGCAAGATTTTCGAGATAGCTGGAGATAATATCCGCCAGTTTGTCCAGGTTGTTTTTCTGCGTTTTGTGGCAACCGATAACGACAGTACCCAGCACTTCATCCTGATGCATGACCGGAAAGCTCAGCGCAATATCGTGATTCAGTCTGCGAATGACCTGGCGATCGGAGATGGGCGATTTCTTGTAATCCGGAATCTCCGGCTCGATCCAGAGGTTGCGTTTGTCGACGAAACTCTTGACGACCTGGCTGTTATTATTGTCAATTGAAAACCTGCTTGTGGGCTCGGCGAGATTAACCTGGTACATGGTCAGGTAGCCGGAGTTCTGCGGATCGTGGAACAGCAGGGCCAGGTCCGAAATCGAGAAAAACAAATGCATCTCCCGAGCGACCTTGAATAACAGGTCTCGCGGAGAATCGGGAACGCTCGAATGTCTCTCCTCGGGATTGATCACCCTGACCAGCGAGGCATCGCGGATTTTCCGCGCGAGCCTGAGGGTTTCCTTTTCGATGTCTCTGGACAGGTGGCTCTGCGTCAGGCTTCTCGCGCGCGGCACGGAAATGCCAAGTTTATTTGCTGTCTGGGTAACCCGGTCCCTGACATGAAGATAGATGTTATCCAGGTCTTCTTTATTGACAAGTGTCGACTGCCAGTGGGGATCCGCCTTACCTTCATGGCTCCAGTGCCAGGCCAGGTGGCTCGCCTCGGCAACGATCTGGCAGATGACATCGCAGCCCTGCAACTGTTCGTCCTCTTCGTGGTGGAAGCGCACGGCGTCGGCAATCCCCGGGCTCAGGCTCTGCCAACGCTCGAGGATGCTGGCGCCGAGTTCGGTATGACTAACGCCAAACTTCGAGTTTTCCTTGGCGATCGTTTCTTGCTCGGTTTCGGAATTGGTGATCTTCACATATTGTTCGTGAAACCTGGCATCGAACACGATTTGCCCTAAGTCATGGAACAGGCCCGCCAGGTAGGCGTCTTCTGGGCGTTCGTAGTCAAGCGCGATTGCAAGGTCTCTTGCGAACACGGCGCAATAAAGCGAATCCAGCCAGAAGTTGCAGACGAATTCCTTCTGGGTGTTGATCAGACCGGCAAAAAGCTGCTGAATCGACGACGTTATCGCCATGGTCTTTACCAGCTCTGGCCCGATTCTCCGGACCGCCTGCTCGAGGTCGTCTACCGCCTCGTCGATCGCAAACGCGGTGGAGTTAACCGCCATGATCAACTTGGTGGCAAGGGCGGTATCGATGCTGATTAAAGCAGCCAGATCACTGGCCGAGCTGTCAGGGTCATGGCAAACGTCCAGCAACTTGCTGAGTATGTGCGGGGGGCTAGGCAGCCGGACCAATTCCATTGATTCCAGGACTGATTTTGGCGGGCTTCCTAATTCATACATTACGCGAATTTTATTTTTATGGATTCAATGAATTATTGAACCGTCAATAATACACGATATCATGTCAAGAAATTGACCTCCCGTCACATATAATTGAGATTCACTGTCCGGCGGATTGCTTGTTTCTCGAGTCTGTAGCCGGCAGTTCCCGGGAATCCCGCCGGGCTTTTTGCCTGGAGTCGATACGGGCGACCTCGTTGCCGTCTTATGCCCTAAGCTGTAGTCGCTTTTAGCAATGTCTCGTAAACGCATGAAATACCGCGAAATATCTCTTGACTCTATAGCCGGAAGTGGGCGTTTGGGGCCGACTTCAATCGCCTTGCAGCTCGTTTAATGGACTGTCGGTGCTCGCGCCGGCGGAGCTGGATACCGTTTGGCCTTCCATAACTAAAGTAAGCAACCAGGTTGGACGGGGGCAGGGAAGGGAGCGAGGGATTTCCCCTTTGTTGGGCGCTTACTGCTTGATACGCACGGCCTCGAGCCGGGGCAGCTTGATCGCGGTCAGGTTCGCGATTTCGTTGGCCGGCAGCGGTTTGCAGTGGAAGTAGCCCTGCACCATGTCGCAACCGAGCTCGGACAGCTTCGCAGTTTGCTCGGCGGTTTCGACGCCTTCGGCGATGGTCATCAGGTTCAGGCCGTGCGCCATCGTGATGATTGCCTCGACCAGCGACCAGTCGCTGCCGTCGCCCTGATGGATGAACGAGCGATCGATCTTCAGGGTATTGACCGGGAATTCGCGCAGGTAGCTCAATGCCGAGTAACCGGTGCCGAAATCGTCGACAGCAATCCGGATCCCCATATTACGGAAGCGTCCGAGGACGTCCTTGATGCGGGTATCGTCGTCCATCAGCAGGGATTCGGTTATTTCGAGCAGCAGCTTGTCCGCCGGAAAGCCGGTTTCATCGAGGATCTGGCTCAATTGCTTCCTGTCGAAGCCGCCCTTGAACTGGCGCATCGATATATTCACCGCGAGATAAAAATCGGGATGCAGATCACGGCTTAACCACGCTTTGGCCTCGGTACAGGCTCGCTGCAATACCCACAGGCCGATGTCTTCGATCAGTCCGGTTTCTTCGGCGACGGTGATAAACTGGGCGGGTAATATCAGCCCCTCCTTGGGGTGCTCCCAGCGCAGCAGCGCCTCGACGCCAACCAGCACCTGGCTTTTCAGGTTGTAAATCGGCTGGAAATGGAGCTGGAGCTCGTCCTCGGCCAGCGCCCTGCGAATATCCTTGTCGAGCTCGAGAAAATGCCGCGCCTTGTCGGTCATCTGCGAAGTGAAAAAGCGAAAGGTATTGCGCCCCTGGTCCTTCGCCTCGTACATCGCCATATCCGCGTTTTTGAGCAGCGTATGCGCGTCGTCGCCGTCCATCGGGCAGGTCGTTATGCCGATGCTGGCGCCCGAGTAAACCTCGTGTCCGAATATCATGAATGGCTCGGCCAGGCGGTCGAGAATCGATTTCGCAATCACCGAAGCGTGAATCCCGTCGATCATTTCGGGCAGCAACACGGTGAATTCATCGCCGCCCAGCCGCGATACCACGTCGGTTTCGCGGATCGCTTCCTGTATCCTGACCGCAACCTGCTTGATCAATTCGTCGCCGAAATCATGGCCGAGCGTGTCGTTGATGGTTTTGAATCGATCGAGGTCGATGAACAGCAATGCGGTATGTGAGGGCTTGCGCCGGCTGCGTGAAATTGCCTCGCTCAGGTGCTCGATGAAATTCGGCCGGTTGGGCAAGTTCGTCAGCGAGTCGTAGTTGGCGCGGTAACGAATCTGTTCCTCGCTCTGTTTCAGGGCCAGCACGCTGCGCTGCAGGCGTAAACCGAGCAGTACCAGCACGATCGTCATAATGGTCAGCGCCGCGAGCGTGAGCACCATGATATAGCGGAAGTTCTCGATTCTCTCGGACTGCGCGCGCAACACGCTGATCGCCGTTTCGCCGACCTGCAGCAACAGCACCTCGCCCTCCTCGTGGGCCTGTTTGGCGCGCTGCTCGGCAAGCTTCAGGGTATGCGCGGAAGTGGGACCGAAATTGGAGATGCCATTCGTCAGCCAGTTCTTGATATCGAATATCGCGGGATTGAACCTGGCGTGTATCGCGGACACGCCCAACAGGTCGTTGAGGTGATAGTTTTCGCTGATCGTCTCGAGCAGTTGCTCGATCTCGTCGATTTGCCTGATCACCACGCTGAATCCGAGCGCATTACCGCTCGCGCGGGTGAGGCCGATGCTTTGCTCGAGCCGCCCCATGTCGTTGACCAGTACGCGAATATCCCGTTCCTGGTGGGACAGCATGATCGGCAGCGCTTCTTCGATATCCGAGAGCGTTTTTTGCACGTAGTAAATGACGCTAGAGGTGGCGATCAACAGTATCGCGATCAGCGCGATCGACGTCAGCGGACGCACCAGCAGGCTCTTGTCGAGGAATCGCGTCATTCCGCCGCCAGGTTGATTTCGTTATAGAATCGCCTGGCGCCGGGATGCAACGGCACCGCGATGCCCTGCAGCGCCGTTTCCAGGGTGATGCTCTTGCCGCGCGCATGCCCGCTGTTCAGCAATATCCGTGAATTCGGGCTCCACAGGGTCCTGGTGATGCCATAGACCGTCTCCTCGTCTAGCGTCGACGCGACCAGCCACTGGGCGCCGACGCTGAGCGTCTCGACGCGGGGAACGCCCGCATAAATACCGGCGGGAATATCGTCTCTGGAAAGAAACCGGTGTCGGGCAACCAGCCGCTCGGCCTCGGGGCCGTCGATGGGCAGAATCCTGATGCGGGTGTCCGTCGCCAGGTCGTACACGGCTCGCGTCGGATAGCCGGCGACGACAAAGAAAGCGTCCAGCCTGTTGTTGCGGATCCATTTTATGGCGAGGTCGGCCTTCATGTACTCGACCTCGATATCGTCGACCGAAATCCCGTACTCGCGCAGCACCAGCTCGGCGTCGATCAACGTGCCCGAGCCGGGTTCGTCGAGCGAGACCCGTTTGCCGACCAGGTCGCGCACCGTCCTGATTCCGGCATCGGCACGCGCCACGATATGGATGCTTTCCGGGTATAGGTTGGCTATGGCGCGCAATTGTTTCATCGGCGGATCGCCCCGGAAGGTGCCGGTCCCGGTGTAGGCCCAGTGGGCGACGTCGGACTGCACGAAAGCGGACTCGAGGTTGCCGTTTTGAATATCCCTGACGTTTGCGACCGATCCGTTGGCTGCCTGCGCGACGACGACCAGACCGGGCGGCCCGCAGCTGCCTCCCTGGTCGCAGGGCCGCGCGCCGGGAGGATTGCTGACCGCCTGCGCAATGATCCCGCCGATCGGAAAGTAGGTGCCGGCAACGCCACCGGTGCCAATACGAAAAAAGCGCAGGCCGACCTCGTCGGCAACCGACAGGCTGCTGCCCATCGTCACCAGAAATGCGCTAACGATCAGCAGTAATCGCATGTCGCACCGTTGCAAGCAAGAAGTTAATCTCGTTAGACATGTAACCATTGCTCCTCGCTTGCCTGTTATTGTTCAGTTTGCCAGCCGATCGAACCGCGGTTCGACGGTAGCGGCGCTCTTTATTTGTCAGATCTGCAAGCCAGGCCGATTATTCGAGTGCAGGCGGTCGCAACGACCGGTGAATAATCGAGGTATTTATTATTGTTTATACTGAAGTCCGTCCTGGATTGTCGACGCCAGATAATCCCCTGAATCCGGGTAACAATAAGTTCTGGTGCAATCCGAAACGTATCTTTCATATCCCTGGTTTTTTGCCGACACATCGTATAAGTCTAGTAAAAAATGGACAATTTTCCGGAATATTTGGTCCGGCGCCGGGGTCGCCGAGGCGGGTGGTCGGCAGGTGTCCTCCAGGCCCTATTCCAGCGACCGCGCGAGGCGCTCCCCGTCGGCTTCGTCGACGCATAGCAGCAGCAGGCCGCCGATTGCGAACAACAGGATGATCGATAGTATCGCAAGCCGCGGATCGCCGGTAAAACCGCTTACCAGCGCCATCAGCAGGGGGCCGAGAAACGCGGCGAATTTACCCATGATATTGTAAAAACCGAAGAATTCGGCCGCCTTGTTCGCGGGAATGATGCGCGCGAACAGCGAACGGCTCAGCGATTGGACCCCTCCCTGTACCAGTCCTACCACGCTTGCCAGCGTGTAGAATTGCGTGACGTCATCCATCGAATAACCGAATATCGTGACCCCGATATAGGCGGCAATGCCGATCAGGATGCCAGTTTTCGCGCCGATCTTTTCGCCGAGTTTGCCGTACAGGATCGCGGCAGGAAAGCCGATGAACTGGGTGATCAGAAACGCCTTGATCAGGCTCATCTGGTCGAAACCGAGCCGCACGCCGTAATCCATCGCCATGCGGATGATCGTGTACACGCCATCGATGTAAAACCAGTAAGCCAGCAAGAAAATCCATACGAC
>JAOTUD010000576.1 GCA_029864065.1 Gammaproteobacteria bacterium
ATGGCCGGTTACAGTATGCTGTGTATCGAATGCGACGCGGCGCGAATCGATTTTCGTCGGCGCACAAAGTACCTCGATAAGCGCGCTGGTTCGCTGGACGAAGCCCTGAGAATGATCGATGACGCCTGCGCCAGGGGCGAGGCGCTATCGGTCGGATTGCTCGGCAATGGCGGTGAAATCCTGCCCGAACTGGTCAGGCGCGGGGTCAAGCCGGACCTGGTTACCGACCAGACCTCGGCGCATGACCCGGTCAACGGATACCTGCCGATCGGCTGGAGTATGGAGCAGTGGGAAATGAAACGCGCCACCGATCCCGAGGCGGTTGCCGCCGCGGCGCGTGAATCGATGGCGGTACACGTGCGGGCGATGCTCGACTTTCACGCGCAGGGCATAGCGACCGTCGATTATGGCAACAATATTCGACAGGAAGCTTTCAATCAGGGCGTCAGCAATGCATTTGATTTTCCGGGCTTCGTACCGGCCTATATTCGCCCGCTGTTCTGCAAGGGCATTGGTCCTTTTCGCTGGGTAGCGTTGTCGGGCGATCCCGAGGATATTTACCGGACCGATGCCAGGGTCAAGGAATTGATTCCGGACGATCCGCATCTGCACAACTGGCTCGACATGGCGCAAAGTCGAATCAGTTTCCAGGGACTGCCGGCGCGTATCTGCTGGGTCGGGCTTGGCGACCGCGATCGACTCGGTATCGCCTTCAACGAAATGGTGGCCTCCGGCGAACTCAAGGCGCCGGTGGTGATTGGCCGCGATCATCTCGATTCGGGCTCGGTGGCGAGC
Organism: Gammaproteobacteria bacterium; assembly: GCA_029864065.1. Lineage (GTDB taxonomy): Bacteria > Pseudomonadota > Gammaproteobacteria. The sequence goes on from JAOTUD010000576.1 coordinate 796, forward strand.
CCGAATCGAGAAACCGAAGCGATGCTGGATGGTTCCGACGCAGTTTCCGACTGGGCGCTGCTAAACCTGCTGCTAAGCACTTCGGGTGGCGCCACCTGGGTATCCTTCCACCACGGCGGCGGTGTCGGTATGGGCTATGCTCAGCATGCCGGGCTCGTGATCTGCTGCGACGGCACCGATGCCGCGGCGGCGCGTATCAGGCGGGTGTTGTGGAACGACCCGGCCAGCGGCGTCATGCGCCATGCGGACGCGGGTTACGAAATCGCCAAACAGTGCGCGCGAGAACACGGACTCAACCTGGGCGCGATCGAGCTTTAAAACCTGTGAAAATACCAGGTAAAACCGACTCGGAGTAAAAAACGAAGTATTATTACTCCGAGTCGATCCTATCCTGCGAGGCTTTCAGATATTTTCTAATCGCGTGCGCGACCGCGGTGAAGCCGAAACAAGCGGTGACGCCGACGAAGGAGCCGATGCCGGTGGCACAATCGAGCGTGGTGCGCTCAGCTACCTCCGGTTTCTCATAACTGACGGTTCCGTTTGCAGCAGGATAGAGCGGCTGTTGCGTCGAAAACACGCAGTCCATGGCATAGCGGCGCTTGGGATTGCGGCTGTAATCCAGCTGCTGGCGCAAGGTAGCCCGCACTTTGGCGAGTAGCGGATCGTTGAAGCTCTGGGTCAGGTCCTTGACCTCAATCTGGGTCGGGTCGGTCAGGCCGCCGGCGCCGCCGGTGGAAACACAGCGAATTTTGTTACGGCGGCAGTGATGCATCAGGGCCAGCTTGTGGCTGACATGATCGATAGCGTCGATGACATAGTCGAACTGCGCAAAGTTGAATTTCTCAACGTTGCCACGCGTGACCAGGTCGTCGACCGCCTTGCAGTAACACTCGGGATTGATCGCGAGGATGCGCTCACGCAGCACTTCGACCTTGGAACGGCCGAGGCTGTCTGTCGTGGTATGCAGCTGACGGTTGGTGTTGCTGATATCGATATCGTCATGATCGATTAGCGTGATACTGCCGATGCCGGAGCGCGCGCAAGCCTCGGCTGCCCAGGAGCCGACCCCGCCCACGCCGACGATGCAGAAGTGAGCCTGCTGCAGCGACGCCGCCGCGGCTTCGCCATAAACCCTGGCCAGCCCCGCGAAACGTTGCCGGTATTCTTTACTAAGCATACGACCAATATTTTGTTTAGTGCTGGCAGTGTATTGGTCTATAGTCGATCTGTCATTACAATAGGCGGCCGTGATAAAGCGGAGCCGAGAATTTCCGGGATTTATGTGAGTACTGCTTGCCTGTTTACCATTTCGGCGCCATCCGGCGCCGGTAAAACCAGCCTGGTCAAGGCGTTGCTGGAAAAGCGCGCCGAGTCGGTTACGGTCTGCGTTTCGCATGCCACGCGCCCGATCCGGCCGGGTGAGATCGACGGTGATGCTTATCATTTCGTCTCGCTCGAGCGCTTCAACCAGATGGTCGACGATGATGAATTTCTTGAACATGCCCGGGTATTCGATAACTTTTACGGCACCGCGCGCAGCTCGGTCGAGCATTTGCTGGCCAGTGGCAAGCACGTCATCCTCGAAATCGACTGGCAGGGCGCGCGCCAGGTCAAGGCAAAAATGCCGGAAACCGTCAGCATCTACATTCTGCCACCCTCACGCGCGGAGCTGGAACAGCGGTTACGCGCGCGTGGCACCGATGACCAGACCATAATCGAGCGACGTATGCGCGATGCCGATCGCGAAATGTCGCACTACCACGATGCGGAATATCTCGTTATTAATGACAGCTTCGAGCAGGCACTGTT
>JAOTUD010000052.1 GCA_029864065.1 Gammaproteobacteria bacterium
GGGGATAAAATTATTTATTAATTCAATATGCCGATTTGTCGCGGTACCTGACTATTCTGAATACTGTCCTCGATTTGGATTTGAGAAAGCTTCGAAACAGCCTGGTTCCTCGATGGTATGTCTGACCTGCGCAAAAACTCGTAATTTCTTTCTTAGGCGAAGATTTTAGAGCAGCAGGATCAAAATAATCAGGATCAACAACAGGTTAGTCGTACTCATTCCCGCACCGGCGGGCAGTTCGGTAATTTTCCCCTGGATTCTGGAGACTTGTTGATCGGTCATCTGGCTGACGCGTTCGGTCGCCTCGATCGGATCGACCCCCAGTTCGATTAGCTGCTGCCTGACATGTTCCCGATGATCGAGATTTCTGGCTAGCTGGACGCGTTCCGGCTCGGCAGCAAACTGGACGGTGGGCGTCATCGCCGCATATGCGCTCGATACCAGTAACCACAAAAGTGCAATCCCGATAAATTTTCTGAAGTAGGCCATCGTTGTTGTCTCTATGAATTGTAAATTCGATTCCAGATTTTAGGTTCAACCCGGATAACCAGTGAGGATAGTTCATCTTTTCGAATCTGCCTGCCGAAATCCGTCGCGCCGTCGCGGAACATCGATGCCCGGACGTCGGTGCAGGGCCAGTATCAAAGCTTGTACGATCGATCCAGCAAGGATAAGATTTCGGAACTCGTCACAGATAAAGGGATACTGCCGTAATGAGTGGTAAACTGAGGAACTTCGATCTGACCGTCGAAGAAATCAAGATCGTCAGAATGATCAATGAGCTGATCGAAAATCTTGAAAAACTGGAGTTTCACGACCCGCTCTCTCCGCGGGCCGAATTCTTTCGCGCGGAAATAGACAAGCTGGAAGAAAAGCTGGAGCAGATCAGGGATAATACCCTGATCAGGTAACGAGGCAGCAATAGCCGATACTTTCCCCCGTAAGTAGGCTTTGAATAACCGGGTCCGGTTTTCGTGTTGCGGCCCGGCGAATTTCTCCGCACAGTCGAATTTTCCTTCGTGTTTTAGCCTCTTGCTATTGATCCTCGCGCAAGATCGAACCGCACTTGCCGCAGTGCCTCGGGATGCCGAGTCGCGATTGCCAGCCGAGATTGGCCCGGCAATGCGGGCAGCGCTTGCTGAACTGCAGCAGCGATATCACGATGGCTGCGCCGAATATGGTGCCGATCAGGGCATTCTGGGCGCGCTGCGAAATGTCGAATAATTCGATTACCACGATGGCAACCGGTGTAAATATCCAGAAGGCGACGAACAATCCGATGGTTGCGTTGTGGTGTTGCCGTAATTTCCTTAAATCTTCTGCCGGCATGAAACAGTCCCGTCAAATATAACTGCGGACCCTGCTATCGCCCGGTTTCGGTTCGGTCCCGCGTAATCGTCACCAGGCCCTGCTCTGGATTCACCGTTACGCGGTCGCCGCTGCGGATTAATTGCGTGACGTCGCCGTCGGCGAAGCGGTCGCACATCGCCATGTCGGCGAGCGCCGCGCCCTGCGCCAGGATCGGGTTGACGCTGTTGAACAGGATCGCCTTCGGCGCGACGCCGCGCGACTTCATTTCGTACAGCATCCAGGCCGACGCGACGCCGCCCTTGGCGGTGTTGAATACCATGATCTTGTCGACGTAGCTTTTGCCCGCGAGCTTATGCTGCGGGCGCGAGAAAATTCCCTTGATGCGGTCGAGGTCGTAGCGCGCGGAGAAGTTGTCGTCGGTGACGAGCGCCTCCCCCGATACTTCCGGGCCGACACCAACGTGGCACTTGAGCTTAATTGTTGCCATCAGACGATCTCCCCGGCGATGGCCGAGGCGACGCAGTTCTTCATGTTCGACAGCGTCGGCTCGTAGCCATAGCCGCCGATTATGTTGGCGAGCTTGGCCGAGTTCGTCAACAACCGCTTCCAGCCGTTGGCCTCGCCCATTTCGCGCGCATAACTCTGGTAGAAGCACATGCCCTCGAGCACCAGCGCGCCCGACGCCTCGATGCGCTCGACGAAACCCATGCGCCGCGCGTCGGCCGCGACCACGGGGCTGGTGACGGCCAGCAGGTCGGTATCCTGGTGCAATTTTTTACCGTCGAGCAATGCGGCCAGCGACTGCATTTCGAGCAGCGACAGCTGTGGCGCCGAAAACACGACCACGTCGACTTTTTCACCTTTGCCGCCGTAGCGCGCGAAAAAGGCGGCGAAATCCGTTTCACCGATGGTCGCGGCCGCGAGCGCGGCCGGGTCGCAGACCGCCTCCAGCGTCGGCGCCTCCGGCGTCACCCCGACCAGGTGAAACAGTGGCACCGAGCCGAAGCTCGCCATCGCCGCACCCATGTGCTTCATTTCGTCGGAACCCGGCGACGCTTCGATGCCCTCGATCACCGGCACTTCCCAGTAGGAGCCGGCGCGCGCGCCGACGATGCCGCCGAGCGCGCCCCAGTCGGACAGGTACTGCGGCTGGCAGGTCACGCGAAAGCGTTTCGTCGCCCTGCGATTACGGTCGAGGTGCAGCCCGTAGCGCGGCGTGCGCCCGGTCAGGCCCGCGGCCAGCGAGGACGGCCCGCCCTCGAAGTTGGAATAGGCGCCGAGCACGCTGTTGCAGTAGATCACGACGCCGGTGTCGCCGAAGGCCAGGTGCTCGCCACGCACCGGCGGCATGATGGTCTGGTAGTTGATGCAGGTGTTGGTCATCATGATGCCGAGCGCCTCGAAGGCGTCGATCGTGCGCTGCTCGAGCGCGGCCATCGCGTCGGTTTGCCTGAGCCGCTTGTAGTGACAGAAATCGATGCCGCGCGGGTCGGTAATCATCGGGATGCGAACACGCCGTTCATGCTCGGGGCAGGCCGCCATGCGCTCGAGAAACTCGACCCCGGCTTCGCCCAGCGACTCGGTGTCGGCCATGATGTGCGCCTGGGTGACTTCGACAAAGTCGGGCGCGTCGAAAAAACGCCCGACGCGCATCATGTGCTCGATCGCCCAGCGCCGCGGCTCACCGAGCTCGCCGTTCAGCATCGCCTGTTCTTCGTCGTTCAGTTTCATCGCGGCCAGTCTTTTTCGGAGTCGGTGGACTTCATCAGCGCGTCGGTATAGCGATGGCCGGCGACGGTATCCTCGTTGATCAGCGCGTCGAGCTCGGCCACGGTCGCAGCGTCGAGCTCGATATCGGCGGCGCCGGCGTTTTCGATCATCCATTCCATGTGCTTGGTGCCCGGGATCGGCACCAGGCCGCCGTCCTGCGCCAGCAGCCAGGCCAGCGCAAGCTGCGCCATGGTGCAACCGTTGCGCGCCGCGATTTCGCCGAACGGCACCAGCAGCGCGCGGTTTTTTTCGAAATTCTCCGGTTCGAAACGGGGGCGTGCGATGGTCGCGCGGATGTCGTCTTCGAGCACCTCGGTGACGTCGGGCGATTTGCCGGTCAGGAATTGCCGCGCCAGCGGCGAGAAGGGTACGAAGGTGACGCCGAGTTCGGCGCAGGTTGCCAAAATCTTGCGTTCGGGCGTGCGGCTCCACAGCGAATACTCGGACTGCACCGCGGTGATCGGATGCACCGCGTGCGCGCGGCGCAGGCTGTCAGCGCTGACCTCGGACAGCCCGATGGTCTTGATCTTGCCCTGCTCGACCAGTTGCGCGAGCGCGCCGACGCTGTCCTCGACCGGCACCTTCGGATCGATGCGGTGCAGGTAGTACAGGTCGATCACGTCGGTATCGAGACGCCGCAGGCTGTCCGCGCAGGTCTGCGCCAGGATTGCGGGGCGGCCGTCCATGACCGTCTTGCCTTCCTCGGTACGGGAGAACCCGCACTTGCTCGCGAGCACGTACTCGTCGCGGCGGTGGCCCAGGTATTTGCCGATCAGGCTCTCGTTGTGCCCGAGGCCGTACAGCGACGCCGTGTCGAGAAAGGTATAGCCGTGATCGAGCGCGGCGTTGAACAGTTTACCGGCCTCGTCATCGGCGATGCGCGGGCCGTAGCCCATCGACACGTTCATGCAGCCGAGGCCGATGGCCGATACGCTGAAGGGACCCAGTTTTCGTTGCTGCATGGCAAATCCGGCAAGTTAACAGGGAGCTAATGATACCCAAAGATCGGGCCGGGTTCGATCAGTCCGCGTCGGCGCCGGGGAATTGATCCCGGGTGAACGTGCATACCTGCACGCGATTGTCGCGTCCGCGCAGCTCGAGTTGCCGCGGGCGGTCTTCGGCATAGGCGACACCCTCGGCTTGCAGCGTCGCCACCGAAACGATCAGATCGCAGTCCAGCGTCTTGGTTTGCGCCTCGAGGCGCGCGGCGATATTGATGGTATCGCCGACCGCGGTCAGCAGCGGGGTCTTCGGCGGACCCATGGTGCCGACGATCGCGTCGCCGCCGTGGATGCCAATGCCCATTTGCACGGTTTCGCCGAATTCGCGTTGCAGCTGCTGATTCAGCGCATCGATACGGCGGAACATTTCGCGCGCGCCGTCGAGCGCATCGCGGCAGGCGCGCTGCTTGCGGTTCTGTTCGAGCCCGTACAACGCCATTAGCCCGTCGCCGGCAAACTGCGCGTAGTGGCCGTGCGAAGCGGCCAGCGCGTTGGACAGCTCGGTGAAAAAACGATTCAGGATAAATACCACGTCGTAGGCCAGCACGCGCTCGCTGAGGTTGGTCGAACCGCGCATATCGACGAACATCGCGACCACGTATTCTTCGTGGCCCTGCACGCCTCCGGCATGCAGGCTGGCGGCGAGCGACTGATTCGCCTGCACCAGCGGCGTGATCGCGAGGTCCGCCCTGGGGTATAGCTGGCAGGCGAGTCGGATAGCTTTGTCGGCGCTGATACGCGCCAGCGCGCGCGCTTCCAGTCCGTTGGGCGGGTGGAGCCGGTCCAGGCCGTTGCCGACGTGCACGCGGCAGGTAGTGCAACGCGCGCGGCCGCCGCACACCGACGCGTGCGGAATGCGGGCGTTGCGCAACGCCTCGAGTAGCGAAACGCCGTGCAACGCAGTGGTTATGCCGCCGTCGGGGTGGGTAATGCGGTATACCCCCTGGCGCGCCTGGATCCAGATCCTGAGCTGGCGCGCGACGAGGGTCAATACCAGCAACAGCACCATAATTATCCAGGCCTGCGCCTCGAGCCCTTGCAGAAACTCGACGTCGCGTCGATTCATCGCGATATTCGCGGCATAGATCTGGTCGAGCCGTTGCTCGTCGTCGAGCCACGCGCTCGCCTGCTGCAGCATGCTGAACAGGCCGACGTAGGCCAGCGCGGGGACCAGCACCACCAACGCGTAGGCATAGGGCACCAGGCGCGGATAACCCTTGCGGATGCGCAACCAGAAATGCAGGCCGATAACCATGTGTATCCAGACCACGAGGATCAGGACGGCCAGCTTCGCCAGTACCACCGGTTTCAGCAGCAGCGACGTGACTACGTAGTAATAATTGGGGTCGACGTCACCGAGCAGGTCGTAGCCGCGGTTGCTGATCGCGTGGCCGGCGAGCAGCGGCAGGATCGACAGGCCCAGCAACAGCTGCATCCATTGCCACGACGACAGCTGCCAGTTGGAACGCCGGTATATGGATCGCAGCGCGATGGTCGCGTGAAACAGGAATGATGCGTATAGCAGGACCAGCCCCGGCAGGCTTTGAAACGCCGCGCCGATCGTTTTGCGATAAGCCTCGGCGGCCTCGATCGATACGATGCCGAAAGCGTGGTTGAGCAGGTGTTGCAACAGGTAGAGGGCGAGTATAATGCCGGTGGCCAGCCGCAGCCTTGATTCGATCAGCTTCATAGCGCGGCATTAAAGCAGAAAACCAGAGCCCGAGATATCACAACCGGTAAATCCCGGAGGAGGAAAAAGTATGAAAAAGTTAGCGATGGCCCTGCTGGTGGCCGCATTCGGAGTCAATACCGGGTTCGCGCAGGATATCAAGCGCGAAATCAGTCGCGTTACCGCGGATGTCTACCGATTTCAGAACCAGTATCACATGAACATGTTCGTGATCACGGGGGCGGGCGTGGTCGTTACCGACCCGATCAACGAGGACGCGGCGAAATGGCTAAGGGCCGAAATTGCCAGAATCACCGATGAGCCGATCACCCACCTGATCTACAGCCATAGCCATGGCGACCACGCCTCCGGCGGCACCGGCTATGGCGAAGTGCCGAACGTGATCACGCATCGCAATGCGCCGGAGGATATCGACCTGGTCGAGCCGACGATCCGTTTCGACGATCAAATGAGCCTTGGCGTCGGAGACAAGACCATCGAGCTTACCTACCTCGGTCCAGGCCATGGTAATGACCTGATCGCCATGGTAGTTCGCCCCGACGACGTTGGTTTCGTGGTCGACGCGGTCAGTGCCAGGCGCCTGTTTTACCGCGACTTCCCGGGCGCTAACGTCGATCACTGGATGGACCAGGTCAGAAAAGTCGACGCGCTCGATTTCGATCTCCTGATCGGCGGGCATGGCCCCGTCGGCGTCAAGCGGGACGTGGGCCAGGGCCTCGCTTACCTCGAGGAGCTGCGCGCGGCGGTGCTCGCGGGGCTCAGGGCCGGCAAGTCGGTCGACGAGCTAAAAGCCAGCGTCAAGATGGAAAAATACGGGGACTGGGAAGCCTACGACAGCTGGCGTGAGCTCAACGTCGAGGGTATGGCGCGCCACCTGGCCGAATCCGGAGCGCTGCAATAAGGGCCTGGTCGACCATGTTGATCAATCAGGCCAGGCGACTAGATCAGGCCGCGTTTGGCCAGGGTCCTGATCGTCAGGTCGATCTGTTCATCGACGATACTGCGCGGCTGCGAAGCATCGATGGCCTCGGACTGCATTGACCGGACGAGTTCGCCCGATTCCGTATCGTAGAGTTTTGTTTCGAGGGACAGCACCGCAAACCCGGTGTAATACCCGTGCGCTTCCTGCATGAAGGCTTTATCGCTGTAGGTGAAATAACTCAGATTTTCGTCCCGATCTTCCGACTGCCGATAAACCTGCTGTTCCTTGATCGCGGCCAGGTGCGTCACCAGCACGTCGCCCATACCCCATCCTTCGATCGCTTTTTCGACAATTTCCCGTGACAGGTACATCGATGAATCGATCAGCCGGCAGCTGGGGGTTGCGCTAACGCCCAGCTCGGCAAGCGTTTCGACAAACTTGTCGTCGAACGCGCGTCGCCGCGTCGACAGGGACGTGACGCCGATAATCAGAATATTGTCCAGCTTGCCCGAGAAACCGTCGTTACGCCGTTCGCCGATGGGTCGGGTGCCGGCGCAGGCGGCGATCACAACTGCCGTGAACGTCAGCAAGATTGCTCGTAATAACAGGTTTTTACGCATGGATGACGATCCCGTCGACTGTCGATCAGAACTGACGCAGAACCGTTAGGCTAACCAAAAATGCCCGGGTTCGCATGGCTTATAACAGGTCGGACAGCAGGATGCCGACGCCGATGCGTTCGATGTCGGCGTTGTAATCGATCAGGCTCTCGCCGTAGCCGTTGAAGTACTGCACGTAGCCGCGAAAGCGCCGCTGCAGCGGAAAGGTCCAGTCGAGCTGAAAGGCGCCGCGGTTGTCGTCGCGGTCGAGGTTGTTGCGCAGCATTGCCGACACCTCGTGATCGTATTTGCGATACGCGACGTTGAATTCGAAGTTGCCGAGAAAATCCTCGATATCGGGGTTGTCATCGCCGCTGGGATCCAGCGGATACTCTTTTTCATCCTCGGGGATGCGCCACCAGGACTTAAAATTAAACACGAAGCGCCAGCGCTCCCAGATCACGCTGCCGTAGATCCGGTTCCAGCTGCGCGAAAAGGGCAGACTGCGCCCGTTCGACTGGTGCGACAGCCCGAGCGCGAATAACGTGGCGTCGCCACCGAGTATTTCCCACGGTACCGGGGTGATCCAGAATATTTCGGGTTCGTAATTGGTTTCCCGAAACGGGGCCGAGATCTCCTTGTTATAGGATTGCCAGAATGACTTGACGGTGAAGGCCACGAGTAGCGCGTCTCCGGCGGTGAACAGTGCTTCGGCAACCGTCGCCTTCATGCTCAGCTGAAACTGGAATTCGAGGTTGTCGAGTTTTGCGCCGAAATCCGCGCTACCGACCTCGAACACGTCCTCGTTAGGCTGCCAGGCGTAGGTCAGCGGCAGCAGGTAATTGCGTTTATGCACGAGCAAAACCGAACGATTGTCCTGCACCGCGCGCTCGCGCTCGATACGGTCGATGACCAGCGAGCCGGTTTCTTCTGCGCCCGTGTCGGTGTCGGTTGCCATGACCGGCGAGCCGAACAACATCAGCAGCGTTGCGGCAACCCAACCCGGTGTTAAACATTTTTTGGCGACCAAGAATTTCATTCCTTTACCGGGCGTTATGCTCGATTCGTTATCAGATGAGTGCGAGTTGCATGGAGGAGTTCCGGAACCTTGTAGAGGTCTATTCTATCGTGAAAATCTGCCCGGCGTCTCTCGATCCTCCGCCTGAGGCCGGTATGCGGAATTTTGGTTTGTTGGTTGAAACCCTGGATCCCGCCGGTCCGACGCATCGGATCAAGTCGCGGGATGACCCCGATTGGCAGCAATCCTGGCGCGGGTGGAGATTTGCTAACGCAGCTTATTCAGGTAGCTGTCATACCGCGGCTCGACCGCGGTATCCGGACTGCATTTCCGACAGCATTTTCGCCGGCATTCCGTCGGCGTGGGAAATTTGTACCGGGTCGTCTACAATCGATACAAAACCACAATCGATGTAACACTATGCAAACAGTGATACTGCCATCGGGTAACAGCATGCCGGCCTTCGGGCTCGGCACCTGGCGCATGGGCGAACATCCCGAGCGCTTCGGGCGCGAAGCGGACGTGATCCGCAGCGCCCTCGACATGGGTATTACCTTGCTCGACACCGCCGAAATGTACGGCGAAGGCGGCGCCGAGGAAGTCATCGGCGAGGCGATCCGCGGTCGCCGCGACGGCCTGTTCCTGATCAGCAAGTTTTACCCGCACAACGCCAGCCGCAACGGCGTTAAAGAGGCCTGTGAGCGCAGCCTGCGGCGCATGGATTGCGACACGATCGATCTTTACCTGCTGCACTGGCCCAGCAGCGTGGCGCTCGCGCAAACCTTCGAGGCGCTGCACGAGTTGCAGGATCAGGGCAAGATTCGCGAATTCGGCGTCAGCAACTTCAACCTTTCCGATTTGCAGAAAATTCCCGAGGACGACCAGTCCCGATTGGGTTGCAACCAGGTCTACTACAATCTCGCGCACCGCGAGGTCGAATGGGAAATCTCGGGCTGGTGTCGCGCTCGCGGCATACCCGTAATGGCCTACTCGCCGCTCGACCAGGCCGGTGCGTTGCTGGGATCACCGGTCGTCGCCGCTATCGCCGATAAGCATTCGGCAACCGCGGCGCAGGTTGCGCTGGCCTGGCTGCTGCATCAGCCCGGTACGGTCGCCATCCCGAAGTCGGTGCGGCCCGAGCGCATCCGGGAAAACCTCGACGCGGCGAATGTCGAGCTGGACGCCGACGACCTGGTGGCGCTGGACGAGGCCTTTCCGCCGCCGAAACAGGCGGTGCGACTCGGCATGCGCTAGTTGGCAATCAGTCCCCAGAACCACTTCGCCGCCTTTTTCTTTTTGCAAAACCTGCCGCGCGGGATGCTGCTGACGGTCATCCCGTTGCAGGCCTACGCGCTGATGGGCAACGCGCAGGATACCAGCGTATTGCTGTTCGCGGTCGGTGTCGGCGGTATCCTGGCGGCGTTGACGCTGCCGCTACTGATCCGCCGCGTTGGACTTTACCCCGCTTACCTGCTGTCGTCCGTGGCGATGGTGGTTTCGGCTCTGTTGATGATGATCGAGCAGGTCTGGGTTTACTCGGCTGGCCTGTTTTGCCACGCGTTCGCGATCGCTGCCGCCGAGGTTACCTTGTCGCTATACGTCATGGGCCGGGTGGCGCGCGCGCAAATGACCAGCTTCGAACCGTTACGGGTGCTGTGCAACGTGCTCGCGCTGACCATCGGTCCGATCCTCGGGGTTTACCTGGAAAGCCGTATTCTGCACGAATTGCCGTTTATCGCCTGCGCAGTATTCATGGTGGGCGCGGTTGTCTGGTTTCGCGTACTCGGTCTGCAAGACACGGTCATCCGCGCGTCGAAATCGGTCAGCGCCAACCCGCTGAAATACCTGGCGGGATACCTCGCAAAACCGCGCCTGCGCCTAGCCTACGGGCTGGTGCTGGCGCGCTCCGCATGGTGGACCATGTTCATCATTTACGTGCCGATCTACGCGACCCAGTCGGGGCTCGGCGAACTGATGGGTGCCGCGATCGTGTCGATCGGCACCGCGTGGACTTTCTCGGTGCCATTGTGGGGCTGGGTCGCGCGCCGCTACGGCGTGCGGCGCCTGATGATGCTCGGTTTCGCCATCAGCAGCGCGCTGACCCTGGTGGTG
>JAOTUD010000053.1 GCA_029864065.1 Gammaproteobacteria bacterium
TGCCGCTGTTGGTTGCGCCGCCAGTAGTTATCGAACAGCGCATCGAAGCGTTCCCAGTCGGCGGGTGACGCACATAGCAGTGTTTTAAGACCAAGCTTCAGCGCGCGCCTGTCGGTAATACCGATGTGTTCGGCGAGACGTTGCGAATCGAGGGTTTCCTCGATGCCGACATTGAACCTTTGCGCACGTGCAAAGCGTGCGAAGCCGGTTATCTGCGCAACGATCCGGTTTTCGGGGGTCGTCGGGCTGTTTGAATCGAGGTTCACGACGCCTTCGCAACCAGGCGCTGGACCAGCTCCGGCGGCAGCGCGTCCTGGTCCTCGCGGGTTTTCAGCAGGCAGCCGAGCGTCGCGACCACGGCGTCGGGGTTGTCGCCCAGGGTCTTCATTTCGAGCTGCAGCAGCGCGCTCGCCCAGTCCAGCGTCTCGGCTACGCCGGGCAGCTTGCGCAAATCCTGTTCACGCAGATTTTGCACGAAGTTGACGATTTGCGACGCGAGACGGTTGCCGATATTCGGCACCCTGGCGAGCACGATGCGCAATTCCTTGTCGTAATCGGGATAGTCGATATAGTGGTAGAGACAGCGGCGGCGCAAAGCATCGCTGAGTTCGCGGGTCGCGTTCGAGGTCAGAATCACCAGCGGGATGCTGCTGGCCCTGATCGTGCCGAGCTCCGGAATGCTGATCTGGAAATCCGACAGCACTTCGAGCAGGTAGGCCTCGAACTCCTCGTCGGCGCGGTCGATCTCGTCGATCAGCAACACGCAGGATTGCGCGGAACTGATGGATTGCAGCAGGGGTCTTTTCAGCAGGTAGTCATCGCTGAATAAGTCCTTTTCGCTGAGGCGATCTTCGTGCAGGATTTCCTGGCGCCGGATCGCGAGCAGCTGGCGCTGGTAATTCCATTCGTAAACCGCGGTGTTGACGTCGAGCCCCTCGTAACACTGCAATCGAATCAATGCGCGGTCAAAAACCTCGGCCAGGGTCTTGCCGACCTCGGTCTTGCCAACCCCGGCGTCCCCCTCGAGCAGCAATGGGCGGTTTAGCTCATGCATCAACCACAGGCTGGTCAGCAGGGCCTGGTCGGCGATATATCCCGTGCCCGCTACGCGACCGCGGAGTTGTTCGATGGCTGCCTGCATCTACTCGGCGCTATGCCTTGCGCGCGAAAAAACTGCGGATGAAACCGATCAACACCTGCCAGGCAAACTTGAGGCCGTTGATTTCCTTGACCTCGGGCTCCGCTGCCGCCGTCTGTGCCGCGCCGGACTCGGCGCTTGCCGCCAGTCGCTTGCTGAAATTATCGGCAAACTGGCCGAGAATCTGGTCGGAGACCTGCGTCATCATGCGGCCGCCGAAGTTGGCGAGTTTGCCGTTCACGGTAACATCGGCATCGCCCTTGAGTTCGCTGGCGCTGGACTCTCCGGGCTGGATGCGGGCGGTCAGGTCCATGCTGGCGCTGGAGGTGCCCTTGCTGTCCTGGCCCGTGGCGATCAGGTGGATCTGCTTTTCGTCGGCATTGATATCCTTGACCGAGATATCGCCGTTAAAGGCCATGTTCATCGGTCCGATCTTGACCTTGACGCTGCCCTTGTAATTATTTTCATCGATGGTTTCGGTAATTTCGGCGCCGGGCATGCAGACCGCGACCTGCTCGATATCCCTGAGCATGAGCCAGGCGTTGTCGACCGAACCGTCGAGTGGAAATACCTTGTTGAGTGTGACTTGCATGATAACTACCGTTTGCTGAAAGGAAGATGACGGCGGCAACGCCGCCGTCATTTGGGTTATGGTCAGGTATCCAGACCGAGTTCGTGAATGGTCTTCCACAGGTTGTAAGCGGTGTGGGGCATGTCGATATGGGTAACGCCCTTGTGCGCAAACGCATCGACGATGGCATTGCTGAAGCACGGAATACCGCCGACGTGGGGCGACTCGGCGACGCCCTTGGCCCCGAGGGGATGATGCGGCGACGGGGTGACCGTGAAGTCGGTTTCCCAGTGCGGGGTTTCGACGAAGGTCGGAATGAAGTAATCCATCAGGGTGTTGCCCTGCAGATTGCCGTCTTCGTCGAAGCTGATCAGCTGGCCCATCGCCACCGCAAATGCCTCGTTAAGGCCGCCGTGGATCTGTCCTTCGATGATCATCGGGTTGATGCGGGTGCCGCAGTCGTCGAGCGCATAAAAGCGACGAACCGTGGTTTCGCCGGTATGACGATCGATGTCGACCACGCACAGGTAGATGCCAAACGGGTAGGTGAAATTGGGCGGATCGTAATAGTTTACGGTTTCCAGTCCCATCTCCATGCCCTCCGGCACGTTGTTGTAGGCCGCCCAGGCGACCTCTTTCATGGTCTTGACTGCTTCCGGGTTACCCTTGACGTGAAAACGATCGACGTCCCATTCGACGTCCTCGGGGCTGACTTCGAGCAGATGCGCCGCGATTTTCTGCGCCTTGGCGCGCAGCGCGCGCGCCGCCATCGCCGTTGCGGCGCCGCCGACCGGCGTGCTGCGCGAGCCGTAGGTGCCGAGCCCGTAAGGCGCGGTATCGGTATCGCCCTCTTCGATCTGGATATCATCGGACGACAGCCCCAGTTCGCTGGCGATGATCTGCGCGTAAGTGGTCTGGTGCCCCTGGCCCTGCGTGATGGTACCCATGCGCGCGATCGCGCTGCCGGTCGGGTGGACGCGGATTTCACAGCTGTCGAACATGCCGACGCCGAGCACGTCGCAGGCCTTGCTGGGCCCGGCGCCGACGATTTCGGTGAAGGTGCAAAGCCCGATGCCCATCAATTCGCCCCTGGCGCGTTTGTCCGCCTGTTCCTTGCGCAGGCCCTCGTAGTCGCAGGCCTCGAGCACTTTTTCCAGCGCCGGCAGGTAATTGCCGCTGTCGTACTCCCAGCCGAGCGCCGACTGGTACGGGAACTGCTCTGCCTTGATGAAATTGCGCCGCCGGATCTCGGCCTTGTCGATATCGAGTTTCTGCGCGAGCACGTCGATCATGCGCTCGATCAGGTAAACCGCCTCGGTCACGCGGAACGAACAGCGGTAGGCCACGCCACCTGGCGCCTTGTTGGTGTAGACACCGTCGACGCGCGCATAGGCTACCGGGATATCGTAGGAACCGGTGCAAATGCTGAACAGCCCCGCCGGCCACTTGGTCGGCTGTGCGTGCGCGTTGAACGCGCCGTGATCCGCGAGCGCATGAAAGCGCAGCGCCTTGATCACGCCGTTTTTATCCGCGGCCAGTTCGCCAGTGCCATGGTAGTCGCGCGCGAACGCCGTGGTCGACAGGTTGTCGATGCGATTCTCGATCCACTTGACGGGACGGCCGAGCACGATCGACGATACGATCGCACAGACGTAACCAGGATAAATCCCGACCTTGTTACCAAATCCGCCGCCGATGTCTGGTGAAATAACCCTGACCTTGCTCTCCGGTATACCCGACAACAGGGTCACCACGGTACGCACGATATGCGGCGCCTGCGAAGTGATGTAAATGGTCAAGTCACCCTTGACCTTGTCGAAGGAAGCGACGCAGCCGCAGGTTTCCAGCGGGCTCGGGTGCACGCGCGGATTCAGAATTTTCTCGCTCACGGTGATCGCGGCTTCGTCGAAGGCGCGATCGGTTGCCTCCTTGTCGCCGACGTCCCAGGTAAAGATGTGGTTGTTGTGGGTGCGCTTGCCCTGTCCGGCCTCGTCCTTGCCGACCAGGTCCTCACGGATGATCGGCGCGTCGTCATCCATGGCCTTGTGCGGATCCACCAGCGCCGGCAGTTGCAGGTACTCGACTTCGACGAGTTCGGCGCCGTCGGCCGCGATGTAGCGATCATCGGCGACCACCATCGCGACTTCCTGCTGCTGGAAACAAACCTTTTCATCGGCCAGGACCGCCTGGGTGTCGCCCGCGAGCGTCGGCATCCAGTGCAATCCCAGCGGTTTGAGGTCTGCGGCGGTAATCACCGCGTGCACGCCGGGAAGGGCCAATGCCTTTTCCTTGTTGATGGAAATAACCTTGGCGTGCGCAAACGGGCTTCTGACCACGGCACCGAAAAGCATGCCGGGTAACTTGACGTCATCGACGTACAATCCCTTGCCCTGGATGAATCTCGGGTCTTCCTTGCGTTTGCGGGAGCATCCAATCCCCTGCAGTTGATCCTGCCGTTCCAGAGTATCTGGTGCTGCTGACATGATTATTCTCCCCTGTTTATTCTGCTTTCTGACCAGCAGCGCCTGCCTGCAATGCGGCGGCGGCGGTCTGGATTGATTTGACGATGTTCTGGTAACCGGTGCAACGGCACAGGTTCCCTGCCATGCCCATACGAATGTCTTCTTCGCTGGGGGCTGGATTCTCCTGCAGGAAACGGTAACCGCGCATCAGCATGCCCGGGGTGCAGAAACCGCACTGCAGGCCGTGCTCGTCCATGAACGCCTGCTGCAGCGGGTGCAACTCACCGCCCGCGGCAAGTCCCTCGACCGTCATGACTTCGGCGCCCTGCGCCTGCACCGCGAGCATGGTGCAGGACTTGATCGATTTGCCGTTAATATCGACGGTGCAGGCGCCGCAGTGGCTGGTTTCGCAGCCGATGTGGCTGCCGGTTAGCTGCAATTGCTCACGCAGCACGTGGATCAGCAGTTCGCGCGGCTCGACCAGGACGTCGACGTCCTGACCGTTCAACTTGAAACTTACCTGTGTCTTTGCCATGCCTAGTTACCTCCCGCGCGCTGTACCGCTTCTCGAATGGCCCGGCGGGTCATCTCCCCGCCCATCTGGGTTTTATACTCTGCGTCGCCACGCAGGTCTTCCGAGGGGTCGCAGATCTCCATGGCCTTGGCGGCGGCCTGGTTAATCAGGTCCTCGGTAATTTTCTGTCCTGTCAAAACGGTTTCCGCCGCGGTGGCGCGAAGCGCGGTCGCGCCGAGATTGGTCAGGCTGATACGGACGCTCTGGCAGGTGTCGCCCGCCATGGTTATGACGGCGGCGGCGGCCGCGGTGGCGTAGTCACCGGTTTTACGCTTGAGCTTTTGATAACTCGCGCCGGTGCCGGCGGGTTGCGCCGCGATCCTGATCTCGGTCAGGATCTCGTCGGCCTCGAGCGCGGTGTAAAAGGTGCCGAGGAAGAAATCCTGGGCGGCAACCTCGCGTGAACCGTTCGCTCCGACCAGCGTAAACCTGGCGTCAAGCGCGAGCATTAGCGCGGGGTGATCATTACCAGGGTCTCCGTGGGCGATATCGCCGCCGATGGTGCCGCGGTTGCGCACCTGGGGGTCGGCGATCTGTCTTGCCGCTTCCGGCAACAATGGACATTTTTCCTGCAACAGGCTGGAGGCGATGAGTTCGTTTTCCGAAGTCATCGCACCGATGACGATCGTGCCGTTTTCCTCGCTGATACCTTTTAGCGAATCGATATTGTTGATGTCGACCAGGTGTTCGGGCTCGGCGAAACGCAGTTTCATCATCGGCAACAGGCTGTGCCCTCCTGCCAGTATCTTGGCTTCGTCGCCATATTGGCTGAGTAACGCGACGGCATCGTCGATCGAGCCAGGCGCATGATATTCGAACGCGGGGGGTATCATTGTGGTTCCTCCAGGTTGGTTATAGTTTTTGAACCGGTCATTATATACAAATGTCCGGTGGCATACCGTTATTTTACGTTCGCATCGCCGCGATGGATCAGGCTGGGCGATTGCCCGGGTAGAAATCCTCGAAGATGAAACGCGCGATGGCCTCAATATCGTTGATATCGAGAATCGTGATACCGGTATCGGCGGGCAGCGCGGCATCGCATGCTATCGCGATGATCGAATCGTCGTGGTCGTAAAAATAAGGTTTGCCGAGCGTTTCGCGGTGCAGCTCGATCTTGGGAAAGCGAATATCCTTGTAACCCTCGACCAGGATCATGTCGACACGTTCGGTGTCCAGCGACGCGATGATATGCTGCAAACTCGGTTCCTCCCCGGGACTGTGGAACTCGGTAATCGTCGCCATGCGCGTGGTAGTACAGATAACGGTCTGCTCGGCGCCGGCCTTGCGCAGCTCGTAGCTGTCCTTGCCCGGAAAATCGAGATCGAAATGATGGTGCGCGTGCTTGATCACCGAAACGCGCAAGCCGCGTTCCTTGAGCGCCGGGATCAACTGCCGCAGCAGCGTGGTCTTGCCGGTGCCGCTCCACGCGCTGAATCCAAGAATCGGGATCGGCGCGTTCATGGGCTTCCCTGCATCGATTGTTGATCGGAGGGCGTATTGATATTGCGGAACATATCGGCGCAGTCGGAAAAGTCGGCCTGCACATAGTCGTGCAATGCGTACCAGCGGTCAATCTTGCGATCGCCCGTCGCCAGGAACTGGTTCAGGCTCGGCTGCAGACCGGTACTGATCAGCGCATGCACCGGCTGCAGGCGTTCGCCGTCGAAGGCAACAATCACCGGGGCGCCGGTTTGCTCGTGCCTGGCTATGAATCGTGCGACATAGTCGTCGGCCAGCAGCGGCCCGTCGCAGGGCAGGGTCAGGATAAAGTCACTCTCCACCGCATTCATCGCGCTGGCGAAACCGGCCAGCGGTCCCTGGTAATCCTCGAGCTGGTCATTGACGACCCGGTAGCCAAAAGCCTCGTAACGCGGCAGATTGCGGTTGGCGTTAATGACGATATCGACCGCCTGCCGTTCGAGCTTCTCAATCAGTATCGCCACCAGCGGCCTGCCGTTGAAATCGAGCAATCCCTTGTCCTGGCCGCCCATACGACGACCCTGGCCGCCGGCGAGTATGACCGCGGTAATGTCTTGAGCTTTTATAGTCATCGTTTCTCGATCTGGCGCACCAGGTCGGAGTTCACGGCATCGGCGGCTGCCGGCGCCGCGGGCCGAATCCGGTGGTCGCGCAATATCTTTTCCTTTCAGTCTGGTCAAATGGGGATCGCAGTTTATCAATCCTGCGTTGGCCTAGTCGAATATTATTGGGACCGTCAGATAAAACGGGTAAAATGCCTGCCCCAGATCTAATTGCAGAGGTAATACCGATGGACGAAGAAGCCCTGAACATGTCGATTCGCAAGTTCCTGAAAAAAGTCGGCATTACGTCGCAACGCGAGATCGAACGCGCCATCGACCAGGCCAATACCGAGGGTCGTCTGGACGGCAACCCGGTACGGGTCAAGATGACGCTCGAATGCGATTTGATCGACGACGCCCTGTCGATTGAAGACGAAATCAAGTACTGAAGCCCATGAGCCAGGATCGCGAATTCGTCCCGCTTAACATCGCGGTGCTGACGGTATCGGATTCGCGCGACGAATCCAGCGACAAGTCCGGACCCCTGCTGGTCAGGTTTCTGACCGAGGCCGGGCACAGGCTCGTGCACAAGGCGATCGTGCCGGACGACAAGTATCGAATCCGCGAAGTCGTGTCGCGCTGGATCGTCGATGAAGACCTGCAGGTGGTGCTGACAACGGGCGGCACCGGCGTTACCGGGCGGGATGGCACCCCGGAAGCGGTCGTCCCGCTGCTCGACAAGGTGATCGACGGATTCGGTGAAACTTTCCGCAGCCTTTCCTACCAGACCATCGGCACTTCCACGCTGCAGTCGCGTGCGGTCGCGGGCGTTGCCAATGGCACCTACATTTTCTGCCTGCCGGGCTCGTCGGGCGCCTGCAAGGACGCGTGGACGCAACTGATCGCTACCCAGCTCGACTATCGCACCCGCCCCTGCAACCTGGTGGAACTGATGCCAAGATTGCGCGAAACATAAACGCTGGCGGCGCGTTGACGGTTACGAGTTCTAAGGACTCATCCGGTCCCTGTTGCGGGCGTATCCCCAGGTCACCAGCATCGCTGCAACGCCGCCGAGAAAAGCGAGTAATGCGTCTTTCTGGGCATCCCATTCGTCGCCCTGCGTGCCAAGGTAAGCGGCGCCCAGCTCGGGGCTGACGATGACCGCGGTGATGGCCTCGATAATTTCATAGATCGCGCTGAAAGCCAGGATGCAGTTGACGGTAATGAAATACGACCAGACCGGCTTCAGCCCGGAACTGCGCAGCAAGATTTCCCGCATCGGGTAAGCGATCAGCAGGCCGAAGCAAAAGTGAACGATGCGATCGTAGTGATTGCGTTGGAACCCGAGCCATTCCTGCAACCAGAATCCGAACGGGGTCTCGGCATAGGTGTAGTGAGCCCCTACCAGGTGGAGGCTGAGAAAAAGAACAAACAGTCCGTAAGATAAATTGGAAAACTGGAACCAGCGGTAGCTAATCGTCAGTATAGCGCTCCAGAAAAATACCATTAGATTTTCGAGCAGCCAGTCCCGCGGATAGAGCGGATTTATCGCGGTGACGATCCAGATCAAGAGCAGCCAGAGTATCAGCCCCTGCAACACACGGTTTGAACGAAATTCTTGCCCCGTCATCCCGACATGCTATCACGAGCTATGCTAACTGCCAGTAAATCAACGAGTTACCAAGTACTGATTTTCAATTTAGCCGGGAATACATGATGCAGGTCAACCCGGCGCGTGCTTACCTGATTAAAACTGCAAGTAAATAACGAGAAACCGGAACGATGTACAAGGATATTATGGGTGGCTTTAAGGTCAGGTCCGTGTGCGATGATTCTGAGCGCGACGCTGTCATTGATGCTGTATTCATAGACGCGGGCACCCGCCACGTGCGGTTGCAGGCCTGTGCTCGCGACGGGTCGATTTGCTATGACCGCGTGGTTCCCAGCAACAGCGATCTAGGCGGGCTACTGTCGATGCCGGGATTTTCCGGGGACAATGCCGTAGGCGCCGGTCCGTCGCGTTATTTCCTGACCGGCAAGCTCGCGGCTGCTGTTAAGCAGCGACTTGGCAGCGGGACGCAGATTCTTCCGAGTGCCGCCTTCTGGACAGCGGCCCAGGACCTGATCGGGCTGCCCGAGAATGCTGCGGTCGACTCGTTGGCGATTATCGATCTATCGGCATCCGGATACCTGATTATCGGCGTCGACCGCAGCGGTAAGCTCAAGGACGACCTGCTGTTGACCAATCCGCGCTGTGGCGCCGGTACTGGAATCAACCTCGATCGGGTGCTGCAAAAACTGGATCTCGCGCACGGGCAGGTCGACGAGCTTCTCGGGCCCTATCTGGGGGAGGCCGGGCGCGCCCGGCGCGAGGCCACGACGGTGCGCGTCGACCGCTGCGGCGTGTTCAGTACCTCGGCGACGATTTCGGATAAAAACCAGGGTATCCCGCTGGACGCGGCGCTGGCGACAACGTTGAAATCCGAGGTCGAAAAAACCGTCCACAAATTACCGGCCGGTTTCGACAAGGTTTACCTGACCGGGCGCATTTTCCGCTGGCGCTACGCGTGTGACTGTGCCGAGGACCTGCTGCGCTCGCAGGATGTCGCCGCAGTGGCTTACGACCCGGAAAACACCCAGCTGCTCAAGTCGATGCGCAACCTGGTTACCAGGATAGGCACCGACAATCTTGCCCAGCCCGATTCGCGCCTGCAGAGGAGTAGCGAGCCCGAAACCTTTCCCGCTTTTGCCGAGTTGCGCGCAAGCTACCAGGCGGACGGCCTCTACCATCGCCTGCCCGACAAAGCGCTCGCTGAATGCTCGCCGGCGAGCCTGGCGCGGTGTGCGCTGATACTGGCGCTGGATGTCGGCTCGACGATGGCGAAGGCGGTGCTGGCCGATGCCGGCACGGGGGAGATCCTGTTCCTCGATGCCTTTAG
This sequence comes from Gammaproteobacteria bacterium, assembly GCA_029864065.1. Lineage (GTDB taxonomy): Bacteria > Pseudomonadota > Gammaproteobacteria. The sequence continues at coordinate 9,709 of JAOTUD010000053.1, forward strand.
CAACGCCGGCGATACGATAACGACGGTGAAGAAACTGTTCGAGAAATTGCAGGACCTCGGCATTAAACGGCTACCCCTGCAAAGCGTCGGTATTACCGGTTCTGCCCGTTACCAGGTGCAGCAAGCGCTGGCGAGTATTTATCCCGACCTGGCGGGGCGTATCCAGGTGCTGGTTGAAAACTATGCGCACGCGCGCGGCTCGATCGACTATGCCAGGCATCACGTCAAACTGTTGCGTGAACGGGGCGTCGAGAATATCGATCAGGAGCTCTGTATCCTGGTGGATATTGGTGGCGAGGACACAAAGATTTCCACCATCGTGCTGAACGAGGCCGAACTCTTCGATAACGCAATGAACACCAAGTGCTCGGCGGGAACCGGCAGCCTGATGGATACGCTGAGCGCCATGTTCGGTCTCAACTCAGTGGCCGAGGCACAGGCGCTGGCCTACGGCGCGCCGCGATCTTTCGGAATCAATGCGACCTGTGCCGTGTTCCTGATGGAGAATGCCAGCAAGTTACAGGCACAGGGCGTACCCCGGGAGGAGATCCTGGCGTCTGCGAACTGGGCGATCGTGGAAAACATGGCGCGTACCCTGTGGCGCCAGCTGGACTTGCCTGCCCATGCAGTGGTGTTGCTGCACGGTCAGACCATGTTGTCGGATCCCCTGCCACTGGCCGTGACTCACAGGCTGCGCGCTTATCTCGGTGC
>JAOTUD010000577.1 GCA_029864065.1 Gammaproteobacteria bacterium
ATGCTGAACTGGGTGTTCGACGGAAACAGCAGGTCCTCTTCGAGGATGAACAGGTCGCGGTTCAGCGACAGAACTTCTTTTTTCAACGCCTCGATATTGGCATCGAGCGATCCTTCCTCGAGCGCGCCGGCGTCGGTGGCTTCGTCGTCGACCACGGCGGACTCGTCTGCCTGCGATGTTTCGACTTCAGCTTCTTCTGCTTCCTCGGTCGTCTGCTGCGCCACGGCCGGCAGGGCCAGGCTGACGAGAAGCAGGCTAATCAGGCTAATATATTTCATAGGTCACTACTTTAAGGACTATTATCCTTCCGTTCCTGGTGGCTCAAAACCCGAGGAATAATGCACTTTTCCGGCGCTATCGATGATGATGGCGTCGATTCCGTCGAGGCTTTCGATAAGGGCAAGACCTTTAACCGCGCCCATAATAAAAATAGTAGTAGATAATGCGTCGGTTGTCATTGCATCGGGGCCGGTAACTGTCGCGCTCCAGCTCGCCCCGGCCGAACGTCCCGTTGTCGGGTCGATGATATGGTGCACCCTTTTGCCATCGTCGATAAAAAAACGCTCGTAGTCGCCTGATGTCGAAACCGCGCTGTCGCTGAGCGGCAGGCGTAACGCAATGCCGTCTTCGTCGCGTGGATTCTGGATGCCAATGATCCACGGGCGACCGTGCCGGTCGCCCAGTATCCTGCTGTCGCCGCCCGCCGTAATCAGCGCCTCGCTGATGCCGCAATGCCTGACGATGTCCGCGGCGCGGTCCACCGCGTAACCCTTGGCGATGCCGCCGAGGTTGATGCGCACCGCGCCCTGACCGAAGCGAATCCTGTTGCCATCCAGTTCGATATGCCGATAGTCGATCGCTGCCAGATTCGAGGCAACCTCCGCGTCGCTGGGCTGCTGGCGTTTACGATAATCGTAGGCGTAACCGACGCTCGCATAGGTAATATCGAAGGCGCCGTCGGAAATCTTCGAAAAATACAGGGATTTTTCTATCAGCAGGCGCATTTCGTCGCTGATATCGACCGCGCTTATTGCGGCATTGTTATTAATGTAAGTGATTTCACTGGTGTCCCGGTAGGTACTCATCAGCGCCTCGATACGGCGCATTTCGGTGAAGATTCGCTCGCTGCAATCGGCCGCGGCCTGGTCCTCGTCGTGCCACAGCTCGACCGTTATCCGGGTGCCCATGATATCGCGCTGCTGCTGGTGCCAGGCCGCAACCGCGGGTCGAAGCGCGGATAAAAGCATGAGCACAAGCAGCAAGCCGCCTGCGAGCAACAGTACGCTGTCAGGTCTACCTGCCCGGTAGTATTGCATGGGACGCTATTTCGTCGGACTAGGGCGGCAGTATGTTACCAAACGCGATGTAATTTTCCAGGTTGCTGCCGAGGCCGTGGTTCGGAAAGGCGGTGGTAAAAGCCGACGTGTCGCCTGGGTTAATTTTTCCGTTTAACGCCATGAAGTTCAGCAGCACCATGTTGACCAGCAGGTTGACGTTGTTGGCCATCGGCGTGGCCGAGGTAACCACCGAGGCGCCTGCCGACATGCGGCCGATCTGGCGCCTCATTTCCGGGTTGGGGTCGTTGGCCCAGATAGGTACGTTTTTGGCCGGGTCGTATGCGAGGAAAAAGGAACAGGCGGTCGACGAATTGTCGCCGGTCCACTGGCCCTTGCCCTCGCCGCCGAGCACCAGGGTATCGTCCGCACCGGTACTAGTGGAGTTGTCGGGCATGCCGTTGCTGAACACCGAGCCGTCGCTGAAGACGTAGATCATCAGCGGCTTGCCGAGGATCTGCGCATACTCGAGGCAGGCGCCGATGCAGCGTCCGGCGCGCAGGTCGCGGTTCTCGCCGACGGTGCGGTCGCCGGTGTGGTAATCGTAACCGCCCATCGTGACGCAGCCGCCGGCGGCGTAGCCGTTCAGCACCATTTTCATGATCGACGCGGTCTTGCGGAACTCGTTGTCGTTCAGGTCGTTGGCGGTGGCGACGCCGAATGCCGACAGGATGTTGGTATCTTCCAGCGGATCCACCGGTATCGTCGCGAAACGATCGGTGATGTCGGCGGCCTTCAGATAGTTGCAGCGAATCAGGTCCTTGATGACGGCATCGTTCAGAAGCTCGGTATTGATATCCGCGAGCTTCAGTTTTTTATGGGTAGCGCGCACGATCGACTCCATCACCGCGGTGACATCATCGGCGCCGAGAACCTGGGTCAGGTCGCCCACGTCCACCATGCCGGTAACGTCGCTGGGACGGTCGACCTTGGTCGGGCGAAATTCCGGGTTGATATGCATCGGCGGCGCCATCGAGTTGCCGCCCGAGACGCTGCTGCGCGAACCGATCAGGTCGACGACTTCGCCGCGCGCGCCGGTCATGACGAGGCCATAGAGCGGGCTGTGCGGATTGTTGCCGGTGTCGTTATCCGAACGCGCCGGAATCACGCAGCCGTCGATACGGCCGCTCGCGATTGCGTTGGGCGCTTTTTGCCGGATTCCTGCCAGCATCGCGCTATCGGCATGAAATACCAGGTTCAATTCGCTGTTGGTGAAATCGCCGTTGCTGGGATTGAGCAAATTGCCCTGATCGACCTGC
>JAOTUD010000054.1 GCA_029864065.1 Gammaproteobacteria bacterium
TTTCGAAGGAAGTGAGACTATACCAGGTGTTTACCGCGCAGCCATGACACTGCTAGCGATTGTCATCAGCTATTCAAATGTTGCGCCGCGTTTTCTGCGGCGGATTAGAGATGTATCGAGTACAGGGCCTGGTAATAAGTTGTGGCTTGAATTTCTGAAAGAAGCACGTATTGATATCCATCATAATGGAAATGCAACAGCTGACGATAAAGATACACCTGCTACCGAAAAAAAGCCTTCTACAAAATCTGTACATACCAGAAAAACAAGCCACCCAGATGAACAGCTAGCTATCCGGCCGGAAACCTGGGAAGAGCTGGAATGGGTGCAGTTATGCGACACTTTGCTGTCACTATCAGATGAGGTCTTCCCCGTTATTCACGTAAGAGAGCTGGAAGAATGGATATATACTGTTTCACGGTTTTCATTTTCACTGGCATCCGTAGCGAAAATCGATGCGAGAACATTACAGGATAGTGCAAGCGGCCAGTAAACCAGGATAAGGGTATCGGGGTCAGATCACAGATTCCTCTAATATTAGAAAATACTGTGATCTGACCGCGATTTTCCCGGCACCCGCATCGTGCTCCTTCAGGATCGAAATTATTTTCTCTTCGGAGTAGCGCTTGCGCTTCATTTTGGGACCTCCCTGGGTCAGAATTATAGGGAAATCCCACATTCACGGTGGCTCGAATTACAGGGGTACGGTCAATCGTAACTACCTTTTCTGGTACATCTTCACCATTATATCCGGGAATATGTCGCCATGCGGGGTGATGAATGTATACGGTTTCTGCAGTGGGCGTTGCCGCAACTGCGGCTGCGTTGGCCCGGATTTCGCAAAGTCCGTGGCCAGGTATGCAAGCGTATTAGCCGCCGCATGGCGGAGTTGAGTATCGACGAAATTTCAGATTATCGTGACTATCTGGGAGCGCACCAAGATGAATGGGCTGTTCTCGATAAACTCTGCCAGGTAACGATTTCGCGCTTCTACCGTGACCGGCCGGTGTGCCGATTTCTCGCCCGCGAGGTGTTGCCGGATCTGGCGCGACAGGTTCTGCAGCAGGGCGCAGATTATCTGAGGGTCTGGAGTGTGGGCTGCGGATCGGGAGAAGAACCTTTTACGATATCGTTGATCTGGCGGCTACAGGTGCATTCGCAATTCCCGGGCCTGTCGCTGCGCCTGGTTGCCACGGATGCCAATCCCGTGATGCGACAGCACGTTACCGACGCCTGTTACGCTTACAGCAGTGTCAAAGACCTGCCGGCAGACTGGCGTGATACGGCATTTTGCCGGGATGCGCGGCGTTATTGCCTGAAACCGGAATTCAGGGATGGTATCGAGTTTATGCAACAGGATGTACGGCAATTAAATCCAGCAGAAACATTCGACCTGGTGTTATGCAGAAACCTGGTGTTCACCTATTTCGAGGAAGACCTGCAGCGCAGCATCCTCGACCGTATGCGAGCCGCGTTAAAGCCTGGCGGAGCCCTGATCATCGGGATTCATGAGCGCTTGCCCGAAGGCGTTGTCGGATTCAGCGAGTGGTCAGCCAGATTGCGGGTTTATCGCAAGTCCGGTTGAAAACCTGCCCATGGTAACCGCAGGGGTATTGCTTCCCGGTGTTTAATTTGATCTCTCGAACCGTGAAAATTCGTAAGCCAGGAGTTTCTGATACAGCTTCTCTTCGAAACTGCTCGCTTTGTCGAGCTGCATTCTTTGCAGGTATTTCCGATACGGCTTTTGATCGACGGGTATAAAAAAGGCTTTCAATAGGGTTGCAATCATCGTCAGCGGATTCTGTTTTTTCTTTTTCAGAATTTTAAGCGCCCTGCCAACGAAAATTTCCTCTTCGGTGAGATCCGTGCCGAAGGGAAACGCATTGAACAGGCCCCGGTCTTTGTACTTTGCGAGTTTCTTCGAAATCTCGGCGACACCGTTTTGCCTGAATGCAGCGCTTACCGAGTAATTGCTTCTGATTTTACCGTTCTCTTTCGCCGCATCGACAAGCCCCTGCTGGAAGCGGGAATCGGTGATGGTGAGCAGCTGATGAATGATTTCCTGGTCGGTTTTGCCGCGCAGGTCGGCGATGCCGAATTCGGTGACCACGATGTCACGCAAATGCCGCGGTATGGTCATTTGCCCGTAGTTCCAGACAATGCTCGAAGTCTCGCCTTTGCCCGTTATCCGTGTACTGCGCAAGTTGAGAATGGAGCGCCCATCGGGCAGCGCGTGTGCCATGGCAACGAAGTTATATTGACCGCCGACCCCGCTGATCACGCGATTGTTGTCGAGACCATCGCTGACCGCCGAACCGTTCAGTGTCATCATCATGCAGGTGTTGACGAAGCGCGCATCCTTTCGATGCAGCCGGTCGATTTCCTCGTGTCCATAGAGTTGGTTGATATCCTGCACACTTTTCATGTTGATCAGCCCGCGGTCTTCGTCGCTCAAATTTCTGAGCCAGTCGTAAAATTTCTGACAGCCGAGGAAAAAGCCGCCCTGAATGACGTCGGCGTTGGTTAATTTATCGCCGAGACAATAGTCGTAGATGGCTTCACGGTTATCGAGGTCGTCAAGATCATTCGTAAGCGTTTGACCTTCCGGGGTTAAGATTTTGCTATCGTCGAAAGCCAGGTTGCGCCGAAAAATTCCGAATTTCCGCAGATAGTCGAAGTCCGCCTGGGTTATCGCCTTGTGAATTCCCTTGCGCATCAGGATCAGATCGAGCGTTTCGGGCGTAATCTTTTCGTCTATCTTGCCCTCGTTGATGAGTCGCTGGATTACCAGGTCGTCATACACTTTACGCTTGATGATGCCGGCCTCGTATAATTCCATGAAACCATCGACAACCATCTCCGACGCGGCAAATAGTCCTGTTACGAACGGTGCGGTGCCGCCAATCCTGTCGATGACGGCGCCGAAATTTTCGATGATGGCGAAGTCCTTCAATAGTTCCTGGTAAACCTCGTTTTGCCGCTGGCGCAGTAAAAGTGCATATACCAACGCGTCGCCGATGGAGCCGATGCCGACCTGAAGCTCGCCGCCGTCGCGTATCAGCGTGCTGACGTAAAGCCCGATCAGGAAATCACTGTCGCTGACCGCCATTTTTGGCGGGCAGAATATTCTATATTCGAGATCCGCGTTTACCAGCACGAAGTCGAAGGTATGACGGCTTACCAGGGCGTCGCCGTACATAAACGGCAGGTTCTGGTTAACCTGAGCAGCGAATGCGAACAGGGTGCCGTCGTCCGAATACCGTTTTTGCATCAGGCGGATGAGATCGAGGCTGACATCCGGATTCGAACTCAGGCTGTAACATTCCTTGCCTTCGAAGGTACCCTTCGAAACCATCTGCAACAGGACATTGACGCCGGCGTCCATCATGTCGCGCGCGACGTGCGTGTAATTGCTGCAGATGTAATTTTGCTGGGCATAATCGTTGTGTAAATACCTGCCCGCCGGAAAATAAAATTCGAGAATTTCGACATTGGACGGCAGTGCGCCCGCCTGCCTGTCCTGCTCGTAATCGAGGTCCGGGTAGTCACCGAAAATACGTTCGGCCATGGGCCCGAAGAAGCGTTTTTCGAGCAGGCTGTTTCCTTTCGGTTTGTCGAGGGTTAATGCGGTAAAGATTTTCAGATTCAGGTCTGGACTATTTTTTGCCCGGTTATACAGCGCGTTCAACAGGTGATTAGGCTTGCCCACGGCCAGTGGCGTACCAACGACCAGATCTTTACCCACCTTGTCGATAATTTGATCAATAACCGATTCAGGATCGTCAAAATTCACATTTTAATCCTCCGTTGTTCAGCATATCTCCAATTACCAGAAACTTTATTGCTTTGGATCAGGACTTTGCGCAACACGCCTGAAGTCGTACCTGTCGCTATGACATGACCTTGGGGTGCAAATGCTTCATGCATACCCGGCTGCATGGGTATGCACGCGTATCGGAAGAAAGCAGTTTTATGCGCGCGAAGATCTATACGATAGATCCACTTCTCCGCAATGTGCCAGAATATGTCGGTGCGCGGCATCTCTGAGATTTACCGCGACAGCCCAGTTATCACCCGACCCCGCTGCAATCTCGGCATCCGCTGTTATTGCCTTCCCAACGGTAATGGTAATCCGACCACGGCGCGGCATCCACGAACCGGATCGCAGCATGGAACGCGTGCCGCGAATGGCGATCGGCACGACCTGCATGCCGGTTGTTGCTGCCGTGATAAACGCGCCCATATGAAAATTTTGTAATCCCGATACTCGCGTGAAAGTGCCTTCGGGATAGAAAAAAAGTGACTGGGTCAGGTGCTCGGTGCTCAAGATATCCCGGGCATCATGGACGCTTCGAAGCCTGTCGAAACGTTCCACGAACTTCGTGCCTACCCTTTTTAAAGCGGCGCCCGTGAAGAATTTCTGGCTTAGTTCATGCTTGGCGATAAAACTGAAATTTCGCGGAATCGAGGCGGCGACCGCAAAGCTGTCCAGGTAGCTGCTGTGATTCGCAACGTAGACTGAAATTTGCGATTCAGGTGGTAAATTTTCGAGGCCATCAACGACAATTTTGATGCCTGCGGCAAAAAACAGTAAACGCGCCAGGCCATGCGCCACTCGCCAACGCCATTCCAGAGTGGGTAACAACATCACGGTTAGCCAGGTAACACCGGCTAAAATCAGGAACAGCATCCATCCATAAGCTGCGTAGACTCCCCTGGCGGCTTCATGCAGCAGTCGACGCGCCAGAGGCAATGCGGATTTCGCCGCGGTTCGTGTGACCTGAAGCCAAAACGACCTGGGTGCCTGGCCGAGCTGATTTTGTTCATAGAGTTCGCGGCAGGCCGAACGCCTGACTTTGCCGCTGGATGTTTTCAGGACCGTATGCGGCGGCGCAATGATCACTTCATCCGGTGGTAAACTTGTCAAGTCGCCGGATATTTCGCTGATCTGGTTTTTCAGCAGCTGTTGGATTTTCTGATCGGTTATTCTGGTTTCCGCCAGTATCACCAGTCGTTCGGTGGAATAATGTCGATCCCTTGCGGCAAATGCCACGACACAGCCTTTGCGGATACCATCTATATTGCCAATGGCTTCCTCGACCTCGTGCGGGTACACGTTCCGGCCTGCGCGAATGATTACATCCTTGGTTCTTCCGGTAATGAAAACATCACCGTCGGCAATATAGGCGAGATCACCCGAATCCGACCAGTCTCCAATAAACAGGGACTGTGTCGCTTGCGGGTTACGGTAATAACCCGATGTCACCGAGGGGCCGCGAAACAGCAGACCACCCTGTTGCCGTTCGGGTAATTCGTGGCCGTCGATATCGACGATACGAATCTGGTGCCCGGACAATGCGTGACCGCAGGCCACAAATTTCAGCGCCGTTTTATCTGCCGGGTCGGCGGGTATTGCCTGTCCACTTTGACTGAACTCGTCGCGTTTGATCCGGTCGATGACCGGTTTTCGATGCAATGGCGGGAATGCCAGTCCCACCGAGGATTCGGCCAGCCCATAGACCGGCATCATGGCTTCGGCTTCGAATCCAAATGCCTGAAAACGACGGATAAAACCGTGAATGGAGTCGGCGCTCACCGGTTCCGCACCATTAAATGCGAGGCGCCAGGAACTTAAATCGAGGCCGGCGATTGTGTCATCCTCGAGTCGAAATAAACAATATTCGAATCCAAAATTCGGGGATGCCGACAGGGTGCCCCGATATTGATGAATTGTCCACAACCAGCGTTCCGGCCTCGACAAGAAACTCAGTGGAGACATGACCACCAGTAACATTGCAAAATACATGCTGCCCAGCCAGGCGCCAATCAATCCCATATCGTGATAAAGCGGCAACCAGCTAACAAATACGTCGTCGGACGTCGCTGCCACCGCCTCACCCATGGCACGAATATTCGCGAGTAAATTGTTATGTGTTAACACGACGCCCTTCGGATTGCCGGTGCTACCGGAGGTGTATTGCAGAAACGCGATATCGTCAGGGCTTATCGAAGGGCGCACATAGGGTGTGGAGACAGAACGTAGATCGTTCACCGTGACCACTTCCCGCATGCTCAGTACTTGCGATTTCAGCAACCTGGCAACCCCCTTTGCCTCCGGCATGGTAATCAACAGGGTGGCAACGCAATTGTTCAAAATGCCGCTATGCCGCTGCAAATGATCTTCGAGCTGACTGCGTCTCACCGGCGGGTAGATCGGAACCGGAACTGCCCCGGTGAGCAAAATACCAAAGAAGCTGAGAAAGTAGTCCCCCCCGGTTGGCAGCATGATTGCCACGGTTTCACCTGAATGAATCCCGCTTTGCTGCAGGCCGGCGGCAACCTGCTGCGCACCCTGCCAGAGCTGCCGATAGGTCAGGCCCTGCACATCATTATCTTCACCCAGAATGTTGATATGCAATCGCTCGGGATTAAGCCGCACATGCCATTCCAGTACCTCGACCAGGGTTGCCGCATGATGGGGTAATTCCCCAGCCTTGCCCACTGCCCGTTCGATCACCTGCCTCGCGGAGAAGGTTTTTTTGTGTCCTTGTGCATTGATAATAGAGCGCAACAGGTCACGCGGTGATTCCGCCTCGGCAAAATCTTGCTGGGGCAGGGTGACATTAAAATGTTGTTCGATGCGGGAGATCAGTTCGACGCGCGCCAGGCTGTCCAGGCCTAGATCGTCATCGAGTGAGCTATCCAGGCTGAGCACGAAGCTGAGGGTCTTTGCGGCATGTAATTCGGTAACCAGGCCCTCGATCAGCATCAGCAAGGTGTTGGCCAGTTGGTCCTGATCATCTGGTGTAAAACCGGCCTTCATCTTATTTTACCTCTGAGGCATCAACCCTCTTTTTTTAGCTGCCTTACATACAATACTTTTTTACCCAGGAAGTTCCAATTGACCTGCCTCAATTAGTGACTGATTTCTTCCATTTTTCCCTGTTTTACGATTGCTATCGAACGTATATTGAAAACCGATGGGTATGAAAAGAGGTTTCTTTTTTTATCCTTTCGTTTTGTCTGGCGGAAAACCAGTACAAATAATGAAATCTTTCCGGCGATTTCGTGAAAACATCGTCTGCTGAAATCGGTAAAATCGGGCGTTTATACTCGATGCGATATCAGAGATGCGCAGGATGACTATTTATCTCGTTGTTGTCGTCGGCCTGATCCTGCTGTTCACCTACATGGTCAGGATGCCGGGTGATTCCTATAAAGCTGAATTATCACCGCTGGACGAGGCCGGTCGGGCGTTAGCGCGGCAGCTCGAGAGCCATGTACGCACGCTGTGCAGCCATCCGGCGGGCAGAAATTATATCGAAAAAAAGGGGTTGGCCCTTGCCAGGGACTATATTGCCGGGCAACTCGCGTCATCAGGCTATCAGGTCGAATTTCAGGTGTATCGGATCGCCGGTGAGGAGTATGCCAATATCGAAGTAACCCGCCTGGGCGAAGTCTATCCTGATGAAATCATTGTTGTCGGCGCACATTACGATGCCGTCGTCGGCGCGCCGGGCGCGAACGATAACGGGTCAGGTGTTGCGGCGCTGCTGGAACTCGCGGATCGATTCAAGAATGCGGAATTACCACGCACAATTCGCTTTGTCGCGTTTGTCAACGAAGAACCGCCACATTTCATGACCGGGACGATGGGGAGTGATGTCTACGCCAGGCATGCCGCCAGCCGTCGGGAAAACATCGTCGCCATGTATTCTCTCGAGACCATCGGTTATTTTCGTGACGATGTCGGCAGCCAGCGCCACCCGCCGCCATTTGGTTTCTTCTATCCGAGCCAGGGCAATTTTATCGCCTTTGTCGGCAATCTACGCTCGCGTGGCCTGGTGACGCGGTCGATTCGCGCATTCAGGTCACATGCGACATTCCCGTCGGAGGGGATTGCCGCGCCGGGCTTCATTCCCGGCGTCAACTGGTCCGATCACTGGTCCTTCTGGAAGCAGGGCTATCCGGCGATCATGATCACGGATACCGCGCCGTATCGTTACCCTTATTACCACGCCCCGCAGGATACCCCGGACAAGGTTGATTACAAGCGGATGGTCTATGTTGTTCGGGGGCTCGAAAAGATGCTGGAAGCGTTACTGAATTTGTAGGGAATGGCGGGCTGCATGAAAAGTCAACCGAACATCCTGGTGCGCGGCAAATCGTGGTGCTACGGCTTTGTATTGTTATTTGTTACCGCGGGCCTGCCGGCAATGACGTATGCTGCAAAGATGTCGACAAGTCATGCAATTACCCTGTTCATGGCCGGCGATATCATGATCGGGCGCGGTATCGACCAGGTATTGCCCCACCCGGGCGATCCCCGATTATACGAGCCGTATGTCAAGGATGCCGGCGGATATGTTGCGCTGGCGGAAGCCGCCAATGGCAATATTCAGAAGCCGCTTCGGTGTGAGACGCTGTGGGGAGCGGCCTTACCGGAATGGCAGCGTATCGCGCCGGATGTGCGACTCGTTAACCTGGAAACGAGCATTACCACGAGTCGTGACTACTGGCCGGGTAAAGGCATCCATTACAAGATGCATCCTGAGAATATAACCTGCCTGAGCGAAGCCGGTATCGATCACTGCTCGCTCGCCAATAACCACGTGCTGGACTGGGGTTACGGAGGGCTTGGCGAGACGCTGGCGTCGCTCGCCGCTGCGGGCATCGGTTTTTCGGGCGCGGGCGAGAATCTTGAGCAGGCAGAACGGGCAGCGATTATCGACGTGGCGGACAAAGGCAGGATCATCGTGTTTTCCTACGGCTTTCGATCGAGTGGCATATCTTCCGATTGGGCGGCGCAAGCGGACCAGGCGGGTGTGAACCTGTTGCCGGATTTGTCAGCGCGCACCGTTCGGCGGGTCAGGCAACAGGTCGAGGAGCTGAAGCAGGCTGGCGATATTGTCATTGCCTCGATTCATTGGGGCAGTAACTGGGGCTATGCCGTCCCCCGGCGCCATATCGATTTTGCCCATGGGCTCATTGACGAGGCCGGCGTTGACGTGATCCATGGTCATTCTTCACACCATCCGAGGCCACTGGAGGTATATAACGGCAAGCTGATTATTTATGGCAGCGGTGATTTCATCAACGACTATGAAGGCATCGGCGGTTACGAGGAATACCGGGATGACCTGGTGCTCATGTATTTCGCCGATATCGATCCCGGTTCCGGAAAACTCGTTCGGTTACAACTGGTACCGATGCAGATAAAGCGGTTCAGTCTGCGGCGCGCCTCGGCAGCCGACAGCCAGTGGCTGCAGCAAACTCTGAACCGCGAAGGTCGGTTGATGGGAACCCGTCTAAAGCTAACCGAAGACCTTGTACTGACCCTGGAAAAATAGCTCGTTAATTGATCATGATGCGCAGCGAGTTTTGCGGGTATTAGCTGTGCATTGTTATGCATGGTAGTGCAGGCCAGGGCAACGGACGCCCCATAAACGGTTGATTAATAAAGAAATATAAATAACCGGTCCGTCTGAAAATCCTCATGTCGGTGCCGTAGGCGGACCGGTTCGATTCGGCCCCTGGGCACCATTTAAATTTAAAAACAATAACTTAAATGTTCTCGGAATATTTCACGATCTCCGAAATAACGTATCTCGTCCAAATTTAGTCCAGCAACAAACAACAGTATGTAATGTCTACCGTTGAGGCGGTTGTAATCTTGTTAATATTCCTTGCCTTCACATGAAATCGCTAAGAATGTTAGTTAAGCCCACTAACTGGCCACTTCCGATCGCGGCGCAATGGGGTTACAAAGTTTGGAAAACGTGATTTGCACAATTATGTGCGAATCAAAGGCAATCATTAAATCGTATGCCTGGAGGGATACAAGGCATCTTCCAAGAAAGGTTTTCAAGGGTTCGTAAGCTGGATTCATTCGCCAGGGAACGAAGCACCATCAAAGGTTCGGCGAATGGCAAACCTTATACTGGCTAAATTTAATGAAATTCAAGAGACGTCTCGTCAGCATAACCAACAGCGGGGCTATCTGGCGGACAAATAGTCGGATGCTCAGTATACTGTCGCAGGGGCTAGATCAGGTAACCACAAATGTCAGACAAGGTCACAGAATGGCTGGGAAACACTACCAAAAAGGGGCGCACCTACTAGTCGATCCCGCTGTAACACTAGCAAGGGTTATGCCATATGTGTCCGAAATGGGCATTACCCGCATTGCCAATGTCACCGGGTTGGATCGTACTGGAATTCCGGTGGTTATGGTGTGCCGACCAAACTCGCATTCGATTGCCGTATCGCAAGGAAAGGGTTTCACACTCGATGCAGCAAAAGCCTCAGGTCTGATGGAGTCAATTGAAACCTGGCACGCGGAGCGCATAGAGTTGCCGCTCAAGCTCGGCAACTTTGATGATTTATCACTCGGTCAC
>JAOTUD010000578.1 GCA_029864065.1 Gammaproteobacteria bacterium
TGAAAGCGCACATCGGCTGCACCACCGCCTGCTGATAGTCCGGTTTATGATCGTTAAACCAGTCTCGATTGTTATTTTTCGCCAGTGCCTGGTAAAACTCGAAGAATTTAGGCGTGAACATATTCAGTTCTCACAATGATACGGGGGGCAGACCACGTTTTACTTCGAATCGTGTGCCAGGAAGTAAATGATTTTCCGAGTTACTCCCCTACCGGATAGCCCCTGGGCAGCAGGACGAAAAGCCTGCCCTGTTGTTTCATCAGCCCCGCCAATAATTCGGCCTCGTCTCCCCGGCCCCAGAACACATCGGCGCGAACATGACCCTTGATGGCGCCGCCCGTGTCCTGCGCCAGCATGAGCCTGTCGAACGGCGACTGGCCTTCGTCCGGCAGCGTGGTCTGCAACCAGACCGGTGCGCCCAGCGGGATGACGCTTCGATCGACGGCGACACTCCGCGCGGGGGTCAGCACGACGTTGAGCGAGCCGACCGGCCCGTCTGCCGGGTCGTCTCTCAGTTCGAAGAAAACGTAGCTCGGGTTTTTGGCGAGTACCTCGTGCAACCGCTCCGGGTTCGCCTGCAGCCAGTCCTTGATCGTAAACAGCGTGACCTCGTCCTGTTCGAGTTCCCCCATTTCAATCAGGACCCGGCCGATGGATTGATAGGGGTGGCCGTTTTGCCCGGCATAGCCCACCGCGACCGTCGCACCGTCGGTGAGCCGAACCCGGCCGGAACCCTGGACATGCAGGAAAAACACGTCGACCAGGCTGTTCACCCACAATATCTCGGCGCCCCGAAGCAGCTCCGGGTTGTCGTTCAGTTGCGCGCGATCGTGATAAGGCACGACCCTGTTGCCGACCAGCTTGCCGCGCAAGCGCAGGTTTTTCAGCTGCGGGTAAACGCTGCCCAGATCGACGACCAGTAAATCTTCCGGCACGCCGTAAAGCGGGTAGCGGAATTCCTCGGACGGTTCCCGGCTGCCGTTCAGCAAGGGCTCGTAGTAGCCCGTAATCAGTCCCTCGGTTTCACCCCCCTCCGCGTAGACCGGGCGCACCTCGAAATGCGTTTCGAAGAACGCCCTGGCCTCGGCGTCGCTCAAGGCCCCGCTCGCCTCCGCGAGTTCGCAAACTTCCCGCCAGCGTAAGTGGCCGAGTTTTTCGCAACTCTTCAGGAACCCGTCCCAAACGTCGCCGTGGTTGTCCGACTCCCAGTTCTGCAGGCTCGACCAGTCCACGGGGCTGCCGATGCCGGGCGGCCGAGTGGTACAGGCGCTCAGAATTAACGCACACAGGAGGAAAATTGATCGGAATCGGGGCATGCGGAGATTTTACCTCAGAATTCGGCGCGTCAGTGAATTACAGTGACGGTTAACTTAATTATAGATTCGATCGAGATAAGTTAGCTGCCACCCTATTTCCAGGGTATTAAAGTAGATTGTGAGGCCTGATCCCGCCGACACGGTCGCAAAAGCCTGTCATCCCGCGGCTCGACCGCGGGATCCAGTGAGCACTGGAGTATTCACGACATTCCAATAGGAAATAAAAGGGGCGCGGAATTAAGGCGACAGTATACTGATTTACAACCAGCGAGCTTTTAGATTTAAATCAGTATACTGTCCCGGGAATTTCCCCCGGTAGTATGTGCCTGAACCTGCCGCAATTAACCTGGCCGGGGCCGTCTCATGAACAGTATTTCACCAGGGCTTAAGCTTCACTGATGACTAATCTGAACGATGCTGACGCGATAACTGCATCCGTGCGCCGCTGGGTGGAGACCGTTGTAGTCGACCTGAATCTTTGCCCGTTTGCGGGGCGGGAACTGCGCCAGGAGCGTATCCGGTTTGCGGTTACCCCCGCGACAACAGAGGCGCAGCTGTTGGCGAGTCTGCAAACCGAACTGGAATGGCTCGATACGCATCCCGCCACTGAAACCACGCTGCTGATTCACCCCCGGGTGTTGCTGGACTTTGGCGACTATAACCAGTTTCTCGAAACGGCCGACGATCTGCTGGGCGCGATGGGCGTGGACGGCATCTACCAGGTCGCGAGCTTTCACCCGCATTACCAGTTTGCCGAAACCGCGGCCGAAGATGTCGAGAATTACACCAATCGTTCCCCTTATCCCATGCTGCATTTGCTGCGAGAGCAGAGCCTCGAGCGCAGCATCGCCAGTTATCCCGATACGGATCAGATACCGTTGCGCAACATCGCCCTGATGAAGCGCCTGGGGATCGCCAGGCTGAAACAGCTATTGCAGGCCTGTTTTAATTAGGGCGACATACAGGGTGAAGTCTTTAATTTTTAACTCAAGTAATAGGTAAATGGGACAGATCTATTTATGATATGGCAGCCCTGGCGATTAAATAAATCTGTCCCGGTTTTCGGTCCCGGTTTTTCGGTTTTTCGATTAATCGCGATGGACGAGCGTTTTATCGGCCCTTGAAACCGTTTCGGCAACTGATGTGTTACCACCCGGATTTCAACAGCAGCTTTTCGATCAAATCGGTGTTACCCGCCATGTTTGCGGATAACGATGCGCTGGGCTAGAGGGCGCTGAATATCCAGGCGGACGACATGGCTTCGATGATCTA
>JAOTUD010000055.1 GCA_029864065.1 Gammaproteobacteria bacterium
TGAACTGTGCCACATTGGCGGCGGCCGACGAATCGTCCCGGGCAACCGCTTGCTGTGGCCACTTTGGCATTGCCGGCGACGAGACCCCGGAGCCTTCGACTATCGCCTCTGCCGGCGACCCCTTCATATCCGTCGCGACCGGTGACTCGCCAGCAACACCTGGCGATGGTTCAGCTGGCGTCCGTGGCAAGATCATGGCGATTTCCAGGTCGTTGGCATAAAACAACGCGGCCGTAGCCGCGGCACCGATCAGCAACGAGAATCCGACGAGCGCTCCTCGCAGCGACCATCCGGGCTGATGCGATCGCCCCTGCACTTCACTGGCCGCCTTACCGAGTATCGAACCGCTGACCCTGCGTTTCGACTTCACATAAGCGCCTAGCATTGCCCGATCGCATATAACATTGATCAAGCGGGGAATACCCCGGGTCTTGCGGTACAGCTTGGCGAGCACCTGCTCCGAGAACACGGGTTTGCGTCGACCAGCGACTGCCAATCGATGCGATACGTAGGCACCGACCTCAGAGCGCTGCAGCGGCCGTAAGTGGTATCGCGCGGTGATGCGTTGCTCTAGCTGCTTGAATTCGGGGCGCGCCAACATTTCCCCCAGTTCTGGTTGCCCGAGCAGAATGATACGCAACAGCTTGCGCTCGTTGGTTTCGAGATTGGTCAACAGGCGCAGTTGTTCGAGCACATCGAAGCTCAAGTTTTGCGCTTCGTCGATGATAACCACGGTGTTGCATCCGTCTGCATGGCGCATGAGCAGATGGCGATTTATTGCATCGACAAATGTTTTGACGCTGTCATCATGCCCCCGGTAGGCAATGCCAAGCTCGTCACAGATGCTGCTCAGCAATTCCTTGACCGTGACTCTGGGATTCAGGATAAACGCAACTTTCGTGTTTTCGGGCAGTTGCTCGAGCAGGCACCGGCACACCGTGGTTTTGCCCGTACCTACTTCGCCCGTGAGCAATACGAAACCGCTGTCGCTGCGGATTCCGTATAACAGATGCGCCAGCGCCTCTCGGTGGCTGGCGCTCATATACAGAAAGCGTGGATTGGCTGCGATTGAGAAGGGTTCTTCCGTTAACCCGAAATATTCTGTGTACATGCCGATTGCTGTCTAAAGCCGCTGCGATTATAACCAGTAATGCCGAGAAGACCAGAAAGGATATCAGGGGTCAAGGCCGGGTTCCCGGGCTGGCGCGGTTATGGCGCCAGGGATTACATCGAGCACCCGATACGCAGCAACGCCTGAAAGCCATCGAGACGAGAGGCAAATAGGTTCACGTTCAAACTAACTAGCGGCATCTTAATTCATTTAATTTTTACCCATAATGCTGCTGTATCGCCGCCTGCGGCACGGCGCGCATGCGCAAAGCGTTCGTCGGCGCCGTCGGCCTCAACAAGATCGCGCGCTTTCGCCTCGATCCGCGCGATTCCCGCAGCGACGCCGATTACTACGAACTGATCGGCGACGACAACGGCGTGTTCGGCTGCATGAGCCTGCTGGGCTGCCAGGATATCTGCCCCAAGGAATTGCCCCTGTCCACGCAGCTTGCGTTTATACGGCGCAAAATGGCATTTGTTTGCTGATTAGTGGGTATGGAAACCAGGTTTGATCGAAGCAAATCGATTGCAAGGAAAACGACTGACCTGTCGAGAATGGTGCTAATATCACCGACCCCATTTTCAGCCCCTCGAAGCGTTGGTGGCATGATCCAGCAGCACGCCCTCGCCCATTCAGTTGCATTTCGAATTCTTTAGGAGTAGGGTTTTAGCTCGTCAAAAAACACATGGAATCAAGGAAGGTGTTGACTAGCGCGAAGTCTCATCCCCTTCTTTGTATACGTTGGCATCCGGCATGATTCGTCCGGTCATGCGCGCCAGCGACAATAACCGCTAAACAAGCACGGAGACGTGTCGCATTATGATCGATGCACTTCGAATTCCAGTAGACCTTCCGAATAGCATGCGACACGACCCCCATTCACCGATCGCACCCCATGCGCCAGCGGCCGGGCTGCAGTTCAATCGCGCGGGGGGACAGCAATAATTACCTGATCACAATTCGGAATCACCTATTGATGGGAGCATAAGATGGCAGACAAGAAAAAGAGGTCCAGGAAAAGAAATAAACAAACCGATCAATTCGCGCATTGCGGCCTGCCGGTCGTACCCGATCGTGCCCTGGAAAGCAGTATCGATCCAGGCAGGGCGTTTCTTATACGCTACATCGAGAAAAAGTGGGTCAATAACACGATCCTGCATTACTACTTTTTCAATAGCCCTGCGAGCTGGCGCGGCGCCGATAACCAGAAGGACGCGGTCAGAAACGCTTTCAAGACCTGGAAGAACCTCGGCATTGGCCTGCAGTTCGAGGAAGTCGCCAACGCAACCGATGCCGAGATCCGGATCGGTTTTGAGCCAGGCGGGTCATGGTCCTATGTCGGCCGGGACTCAATTGACATCGCGGGCAACCCGAGCCAGCGGACGATGAATTTTGGCTGGGATCTGACCACGCCATACGGCCGCGATACGGCATTGCACGAAATCGGTCATGCGCTTGGCTTTCCGCACGAGCATCAAAACCCCAATACCGGTATCGCCTGGGACGTCGACGCGGTTAACGACTATTTCAGCGGCCCGCCGAACAATTGGGACGAAGACAAAATCTATCACAATATCATCCGCAAAATCGCGCCGGCCGAAGTTACGGGTTCGACCTGGGACAAGGATTCGGTTATGCATTATCGATTCGGCAAGGGCCTGATCAAGGTTCCCACCGAATACCAGAACAAGGCCCTGGTTCCGAAGGCCGGCCTTTCCGATATGGACAAGGCAGAGGTGCGCAAGTTTTATCCCGCGCCGAGCAGGAAAAAGTTACCCGTGCTCAAGCCTTTCCTGTCGCAAATCGTCAGGCTCGGGGCGGGGCAGCAGCTAGACTATGAAATCAGGCCGGGGGCCAGCCGGCGTTACACGGTTCAAACCTTTGGCACGATGGATACCGTCATCGTTTTATTCGAGGATGATAACGGCACGCCCATCTACCTCGACGGAGACGACGACAGCGGCACCAACTACAATTCGAAAATTGAAATCAGGCTGATTAGCGGCCGCACCTACTATCTCAGGCTGCGTCTCTACCACTCCACCGGCATGGGCCAGGGGGGCATCATGCTATGGTAAGCCGGGATAGTGACCAGTTCATCACCCACTAGCCGAGACCGCCATTATGAAAACACGCGACATAGAAACGACGGGTAACGGCTACCCGCTGAGCGCCATCCAGGATGCCCCAGACCTCCGAGATTTCCCGTTCGAGCCGTCACTGATAAAACTGAAAAAGGATGTCGATCCGCCGAAGGGTTTAACGATACTCGATCAAAAACACGAAGGTGCATGTACCGGTTTCGGCCTGGCCGCGATTATCAACCTGTTGAATCAACAGAGGGACGAAAAGACCAGGGTCAGCCCTCGCATGCTGTACGAAATGGCCAGGCTGCACGACGAGTGGCCGGGAGAAGGCTACGCCGGGTCGAGCTGCCGGGGCGCTATCAAGGGATGGTACAACATGGGGGTCTGTAGCGATTCGGACTGGAAGTACGTTGCCAACAAGCCCGAATCGCTTACCGTCGAGCGGGCCAGGCAGGCGCGTAAAAACACCATCGGTGCCTACTATCGAGTGCAGCCGCGCATCTCCGACTTTCACGCGGCGATCAACGAGGCCGGCGCTATTTTCTGTTCCGCGCAAACTCACGACGGCTGGCAATTACCGCAGAAGCAAAAAAATAAAAAGAACGGCAAGACCGAGCACGTCATCGAGTTTCTCCAGTTGCCGCGGGGCGGTCACGCGTTCGCCATCGTCGGTTACGACGACAAGGGTTTCTGGGTGCAGAATTCCTGGGGTAAAACCTGGGGCGACAAAGGCCTGGCGCTGTGGTTGTATGAAGACTGGCAGAAAAACCTGATGGATGCCTGGGTATTTGCGCTGGCCCTGTCTACACCACAGATCTGGCACCTGCCCGACCAGGTAGAAAAGAACCGCAGCGGCCTGTCGCTGCAGCCATCGCCGCCGCGCAGCGAAATCGCGGGGCATTTCATACATGTCGACGATGGAAAGTTCCACGCCCAGGGGCGTTACTGGAGCAATGCCGAAGACGTGCGCACCACCGCCGAACGACTGGCCGAGAATAAAAAAGACTACAAGCATTTATTGCTGTATGCCCACGGTGGCCTGAATTCACCGAAGGCCTCGGCACGGCGCATCGCCGCGATGAAAAACACGTTCAAGGAAAACGGCATCTACCCCTACCACTTCATGTATGACACCGGAATTCTGGAGGAACTCAAGGACGTTATCTTTCGCCGCAAACAGGAAGTCGAGACACGGGCCGGCGCAATCAGCGACTGGACCGATCGCCTGATCGAATGGACGACCCGTATCCCCGGGCGCGCGCTGTGGCGTGAAATGAAAGCCGGGGCGGAACTTCCGTTCCAGGCGAATCGGGCAGGCACGCAGACGCTGCAAATCTTCCTCGAAGCCTTAACCGCTTCAGAAAACGCCGACCTGACCGTGCATCTCGTCGGCCATAGCACTGGCGGGATATTGCTCGCACATCTACTCAATGGGCTGGAGGATTTTGCGCCCGAATTGCGCGTCGGCAGTTGCTCCCTGTTGGCGCCGGCCTGTTCGGTGGATTTGTTTCGCAGCCACTACTATCCATATCTCGTAACGAGTAAAAACGAGTTCGGTATCGATAAAATGCAGGTTTTTAACCTGACTGACCGGCTGGAGCGCGACGACCAGGTTGGTCAGGTCTATCGCAAATCGCTGCTCTACCTGGTGTCACGGGCATTCGAGGAAGTCACGCCCGAAGCGATTCTGGGCATGAAGAAATATACCGATCCGCTGCTGCAGGAAGCCGACGTCAAAAAACTCGGCAACAAGTTTAAGGTGCATTACAGCAGCGCGACCAATAGCGGAAACAGCAGCAGTTCGACCCACGGCGGATTCGACAACGACGTGGCGACGATGAATAGCGTACTCAAAACGATTCTTGGTCTCGGTGCGAATGCACAGCCCCCCAGACCGTTCACCCGCGAATCACTGGATTACTAGGAGGATCCTGTTTATGGCGAATTTCAGCGAGGCCTATAATCTCACCTCGGCGCACGAGGGTGGTTACGTGGACGATCCCACCGATCGAGGCGGCGAAACCTACCGCGGGATATCGCGCGTCCATCACCCAAGCTGGAGCGGCTGGAGCAAAATCGATGCGCACAAAGCCAGACGCGGTTTCCCGACAACGCTGGATGCGGACACGGCGCTGCAAACCAGCGTCAAGAGTTTTTACAAACGCAAGTACTGGGACCGCTTTCTCGGCGACCAGATTCCGGATCAACGGGTAGCCAACGAGCTTTACGATACCGGAGTCAACATGGGCGTGCGCAGCGCAGCGCGCTTTTTGCAGAATGCGCTGAATCTCCTCAATCGAAATCAACGCAATTTCGAAGACCTGGTCGTGGATGGCTGGCTGGGGCAAGGCACACTGAAGGCGCTCAAACAGTACCTGAAACTGGACCGGAATTCGGATGCCTTGTTGAAATTGCTGAATATTCAGCAAGGCTCGCGCTATATCGAGATTATGGAGAATGACCCTTCGCAGGAAAAGTATGCGCGTGGCTGGCTGAAACGAGCCTGAAGATAATTGCTTTGCCGTTGGCCGGCGCACGCGGCTAAAAATTACTCTCTCCAGCAATCATGGTGGCGGTCAACTCAATACAAAGCTGTTGAAAAATAAGTTAACACGCGACCGCATATCTTGCGTGCGGTACCCGAGCGCCGGGTCCGGGGGTCGGACTAGTTTCGATGGATGGCGTAGGCCCGAAGTTTGCGCCGGTAGAGCGAAATCGAGTGATCCTCGATACCGGCGCGGCCATAGGTCGAGATCCAGCGGGATACCACCCAGCCGGCGCGTAACGGAAGCGACGGGTTTGAAATCAGCCGCAGGTTCGGAAAATCGTCGTCGGGGCCCGCCTCGATGTGATTGAGGTAGCGCATGTCACCGAAATGCACGTATCCCTGGAAGCGCTCCAGCCAGTTGATCAGACGTTCGGGCAGATGCAGCCATCTCAGCAGCGTGACCATCAGCGTGAATAGCCACGCCGGCGGGGTACGCGGTACGATATCCGACGAGTTGACGACGCGGTAAATCGGCGTTCTGAACACGAAGCCCATGTCGAGGTTGCCGACGCGCGGCCCGCCGAAGGTGTAACAGGCGCCGAGGCTGTCCTTGGCGATGAAGCGGGTGGCGACGATCGCGAGCGCCCCGCCGAGCGAATGCCCGGTAACGTAGAGCGGCAGTTTCGTATCTTTTTTCAGGTCGGCGTAAATCTGATCGCGGACCGACGCAAAGGACTCGTAGAATCCCTTGTGGATGAGCTCTTCGGCGTTCGCTTCCGGGGCCCGGATCAGGATCGCTGTGAGATCGGTTTTGAAGTCGGCCAGTTTCTGCTCGGTACCGCGAAACACGAGCACGCGCATGCCCTGGCTACCCGCGGCCGGCTTCCGTTTCGCCAGGAACGCCTGGGTGTCGGCGAGATTGTAAACGTTCACCAGCTCGAACCCGGCTGCTTTCAGGCAGCTCGCGAGTGCGGTGCGCCCGTCTTCGGCATCGGTGTCCATTTCCTCGAGGAAACGCCGCAGGCGCCCCTTGATATCCTCGGCGCTCTTAATCGACACCAGGTCCTGCGCGAGCGCGACGAAATCCTGCCCGCCCTCGAAGCGAAAATACGCCAGTTCTGACATCGCCGCCATAATCCAGGCGGTACGATCGCTGTAAGCGGCACGTTGTACCGGCGTCTTCAGCAGATCGGCATGATCGAATACCTGTGGTGGCTGGAGTCGAGGCCTTGACGCTGCCTTCGGCTTTTTCTCGGTAGGTTCCGGCATTTGCAATCCTCCGTTTCTGGTTGATCGAAACAACACCACTCGAGTTGTCTGTCTTTGCTGCGTACCCGGCCGACGTTCGGGCTCGCATTCATCTATCGGCATGCAATCTGTCAGTGCAAAAAGTCAGGAGCCATTTTTTGGACCTGGGCCGGATATTGTGCCAGGAAAATCCGGCAGGCGCACAGCTCGGAATCGGCCGTTGCATGATCCCGTGAAGCCGACATGACACTTCATGGTAACGCAAACCACGCGGAATGTGTGCATGAAATTACGGGGTCAGATTACCGGGTCGGGTTAGACTACGGGATCTGGCCTTACTTTTTAAAACAACCAATACCAAGGAGGGGAGCCGACAAATGAGAATAATACCCATTTTTGCAAACCTTTTTATTCCACCGGGAAAAATGCATTATTGAAGCGAACATGCTCAGAATGCATAATGACGCCCTGTATCTGTACAGGTATTTACCGCGAATTTCAGGATGAACCCGGTTTCCACAATCTGCCTCGAGTGCCGAAGCGACATAAAAGCTGGAGCCAAGAAATGCACGGAGTGTGGTGCCTACCAGGACTGGACGCGTTATCTTTTCCGTTACACTTCGATAGTCACCGCGGTACTGGGCATTATCCCCGTCATCACTATTGCATTCTCGCTTTATGAAATCGCGTTTGGAGAGAAAATCGCCGATGTCCGCGCAGCGATAGTGCGCTGCGAATCCAGGCGTCTTGATATTGGCATTGTGAATGTGGGCGAGATGCCGGCGATCGTATCGAAGGTTGACTTCAGTTCACCGAATACCGATACGGCGCTTACTCCGGAAACATTTCGGCTACACCGCGCTGACGAGGACGCTGAGACGTTCCTGGTAGACCCGGCCGGAACCGCCAGGATCGTTAGCTACAAGCCGTATATTGGCGGCACCCCGTCGCGATTTCCACGCTATCCGGATAACGCCAAAACCTGCAAATACCACGTTTCAATCGAAACACTGGAGTTTGATCTGAACACCAGTACGCAGACTTTAAAATGCGATTGCTCACGATCCTGATAGTTTCCCTGCTTGCACAACTGGCGGGAGGCGCCGTCAACGCGAGCAATCATGATATCGGTTCCTCGAACAAGGACCCGCGGAAATTGATCACCATATTCCGGTATCGGGGGGTTGAACCGGATACTAACTCCAGCGTGCAGTTCGGCATGTTCGTGGGGCTTATCGAGCAAAAATTCGCAAATTTGCGTGAACACTTCGTCAAGGAAATAGACCAGGGCGCCGAGTCCAGTGTTGTAAAGTACATTGACACCATCTCTATTAAACCAAATAAAGAAGGGGAGCTACCCGGCAGTAACTCGCTGGTCCGGGACTGGATGCTAGCCGAAATCGATTTGCTACAGGTTTTGCGGGGTACCATGTTTACCACACCTCAGGGCGATGCCAACCTGATGACACGCAGTCATTTCGTCGAAGACCCCGTGCAGGGCAACTTGAGAAATTTCTCGATCCGCCTGAAGTTAACCGAGGACGAATATGCCAACACGCGGGACAGCCATTCGCTGGTGATACTTTATTCAATCGCTACCGAGGCTAAACGAATGGGTGTCGAACCTTCGCAGATTGCGGTAATCGTGTCATACGCTTTGAACTCGATTGCCGATCTCGAACGCCGCAGCGGCCCTCTGCAGGGTGAAATGCTGGAAATTAAAAATGCCTGGCAAGAGTTTAAAAATGCCCTCTAGGCTACGTAAAACATTGGCATCTATTCTGGTTGTAGTCACCGGCGCGTTCGCGGCAAGCCCAACGCTTTCGGCAGAACCGCTGCGCATACTGGTTCCGAAGTTTTCGGGCGAGCGAGAAGTTACGACAGCGGTCTCTATGACAGTCTATTTCGAGATGCTCAAAGCATTTGGCAGTCCCTCTGGCGCAGAGCGCGGGGCCTGGATTCTTTACGGACAGGACGAATCGAATATCTCTTCGCATAAAGACGCCGTGGATGCGGCGAGCTGGCCTTCGGTAAGGGCCGACATCGTTGTCTGGGGACATGCAACCCGGTATGGAGACGGTGTGGTAATCGATCCACGCGTAACCAGAACACCCGTCAGCCGGCAACGCAAGGAACAGCCCGAAGTATTGCAGGCCATTTTCGAAACACCTGCGGGAGAATACGATTTATCGCTGGCAAATTCCGCGGCGTTTTTCGATCTAGAGCCCTTTGTGCTCTCGAACGCCTTCATCGAGCAAAGTGAAAACTACAGCAAGGGCATACCGATTTACCCGAGCCTGGATTCGGACAAACCGGGGGAATATACCTCCAATGTCGTTTATTTTCTGGAAGTCTCCGAGACGGCAGCCCTGGTCCGTTACGACGGCGCCAAGGAAGGCTGGATCAAGTTTCCCGCGCTTCCGCGGGAAGATTTATCGATGGCTTACTTCGGGCAGGGGCTGATACATATACTACGAGGAGACTGGCGAGGAGCGAGCAAAAGCTTCACGGAGTTGAATGAATTTTCATCGCTACCGAATTCCATGCGGGTAGACGCCAACATTTATCTTGGTATTGCACAATACAAGCTAGGGCTAGACGGACTGGCGACATTTCGACGGGCGGCCGGGCTCAATGGATTCGACAAGGATGCCGTTAAATTTTTTCTTGTCGGCCTGTTACTTGACTATCGACAAAAACGCGAACCAGCGCTTTTAGATGAACTTGCTACGAACATTGAAAAACACCAGGTCTTATTTTCCACGAGTGATCCCTGGTTCTCTGACCTGCGCAAGTTAACAGCCCAATACAGGCAATAACTCTTATTGGAGAAAAAACATGTGTTTACACAACTACTGCAAAAAATTTATTACCTTTGCGTCCGTATGCTGTATTGCACTATTCTCGTTTTCGGCTCAGGCGGGTGCACCCCAGGGTCATCTCGACTCGATCGAGAGCCAGTTGAAGTCAAAGATATACGATGAATTTGACTACCTTGGAAGAGGCAACGAATCCCGGTTCTCCGAGGTAGCCAAGGCATTCCTCTGGGACAATCGGGACTCGATTCGACTGGAAAAGATTTCAAAGAGCCGGCAAGCCGATGCAATTGTCTGCATTTTAATCGAAAAATATGACCGATCTGGATTTGCAGAATACGAGGGAAACGACCAGTTCGCTAGCTGGTGCCAGGATTTGATCAGAAATTAGTGTTGTTTGGGCGGCCAGATGATGTTGTGACATAGCGGCCAATTTCTTGAACGTGAGCAAACTCGATCAGCCATTGGTCCGGTACAAAAACGGTAGTATGGCGCCGGGGCCGGAATCGGACCATCGACTGGAGGATTTTCAAAAAAACGGTAACTTATAATTCTTTAGCTTCCAACAATTTATCGGGCGTCCGTTACATTTGGTGCTAGGAAGCCTCCAGGTTCCGGACG
>JAOTUD010000579.1 GCA_029864065.1 Gammaproteobacteria bacterium
CTGCAGGGCAAGCTCAACCATCGCGACCCTGCGCGCGCTGGGTTTACGCAACCGGCGCCTGGCGACGGTTTACCTGCTCCAGGTCGGCCTCCTCAGCAGCGGCGCCAGCCTCGCGGGCTGCGTCGTCGGCGGGGTACTCGCGCTGCTGGGAGCGAGCGTCGTCGCCGCCCGGATACCGGTCGAGACGACGCTTCCCGGGCTGCTGGCGCCGGGCCTGGTCGCGCTGCTGTTTGGCCTGCTCACCGCGTTCACCTTTGCACTACCGGCAATCGGCCGCGCGCTCTCGGTATCGCCGGCAACCCTGTTTCGCGACATGGATGAAGGCTCGTCGCGTACGCCGCCGGGCTGGTGGCTGGCCGCCCTCGCGGGCGCGCTCTCGATCGTGCTACTGGTCCTGTTCGCCCTGCCCGAACCGCTGTTCGGGCTCGGCTTCGTCGCCGTAATGGGCCTGATGCTGGTGCTGCTCGATGGCGTCGTGCGCGGCATCCGCCGCGCCGCCCGGGCGCTCGACGGACGCAGCCTGATGAACGGGAATTTCGTACTGCGGCTGGCGCTGGCAAACCTGCACCGTCCCGGCGCCCCGCTACGCAGCACGCTGTTATCGCTCGGATCGGCGCTGACGCTGCTGGTAGCCTGCACGCTCGTCGTCGCATCGCTGCTGCGCACGCTCAACGACACCATCCCGCGCGAATCCCCGGCGCTGGTGCTGTACGATATCAACAGCAACCAGCTGCAGGCGGTGGTCGCAGCTATCGAAGCGGCGCCGGGCGACGAGCGGGTGCTGACCGCGCCGCTGGTGCGCGCGCGCATGAGGGCGATAAACAGCAGGCCGATCGGCGCGCATCTCGCGGCCGATCCGGACCGATCGCGCGACGCGGCACACGACCAGTACAAGCTCAGCTACCGCGCCAATAATATCGACGATATCAAGCTGATCGACGGCGCATGGTGGCCTCGCGACTACGACGGGCCGCCGCGAATGGCGCTCGAGGACCACGAGGCCAACCATCTCGGCCTCACGGTCGGCGATCTCGTTACCCTCGACGTCGAGGGCAGGCCGGTCGACGCAGAGATCGTCGCCATTTACAGCCAGAAAGGCCTGCAGACACGGTTCTGGTTCGAGGGCATCGTGACCGACGGCGCGCTGGATCCGTTCATCCACCGCCACGTCGGCGCGGCTTACCTCGATGACGCCGAAACCACCGCCGCGCAGCGGCGCATCGCCGCGGTGGCGCCGAACGTGATCTCGGTGCCCACCGCCTCGCTACTGGCCACCGCGCGGGGTCTGCTCGGGCAGGCGACGGCGGGTCTGGTGGTCGTCGCCGGCGTCAGTCTCGGCGCAAGCCTGCTGGTGCTGATCAGCGTCATGGCCGCAGGCAGAACGCGCCAGGTTTACGACGCCACGGTATTGAACGCGCTCGGTGCCCGCATTTCCCTGATCAGGCGCAGCCTGCACCTCGAATACCTGCTGGTGGCGCTGATCACGTCATCCCTCGCCGTCGTGCTCGGCTCCGCGATCGCGCTGCCGCTGCTGCAGATCCGCCTCAAACTGCCGTCCGAGGACCTGATCTGGATCGGCGCCATCACCGCCGTCGGCGTCAGCACGCTGTCGCTCAGCCTCGGCGCCAGGTACCTGCTGCGCCGCCTCAGCCTGAAGCCGGCGGTGCTGCTGCGCAACGCAAGCTGATAAAGTCAGCGACAGCGGCCGTATTGCCGCATGACCTCGACCAGCCTCGCGTGGTCGATGGCGCGACAGATCTTTCCGGCGGGGCGCAGAGTGGTCATGTCCCGCGCCGCCACCAGCGCGTTGACGACGGATTCCTCCACCGCCTCGACGGCGGCCAGGTAAATCGGGTCGAAGACTTCGTCGTTCAGGTAGTCGAAGGTCATGCGCGTTTCCGATACCTGCGGCACCCTCTTTTCGTTGGCGGTGCTGAACGCGATAAACAGATCGCCCGAGTTATTGCCGCCGGGGCTGCCGCCGCGACCGACGCCGATGGCGGCGCGCCGCGCGAGGCGCCGCAACTGGTGGGGCATCATCGGCGCGTCGGTCGCCAGTACGACGATGATCGATCCGAACTCGGCCGCCGGCAACAGAGTGTCCTCGGTCAGGTGCAGACCGACCGGCACGCCCAGGATGCTGAGCCAGCACCTCCGACCGTGGTTGGCCTGCACCAGCGCCGCGACGGTGAAGCCTTCGCCGCCGACATCGATGCGCCGCGAGGAGGTGCCGGTGCCACCCTTGAACTCGTAGCAGACCATGCCGGTGCCGCCGCCGACATTGCCTTCCGCTACCGGCCCGGAGGCAGCGTTATCGAGCGCTTCGCGGGCATGCGCTTCGGAAACATGCTGGCCGTTGATGTCGTTGAGCATGCCGTCATAGGTTTCGGCCACGACAGGCATCGCCCATAGCGGGGTCTCGCGCCAACGCTCTGCATATAGCTCGATCATCCAGCGCACCACCGCGTGATGGACGATTCCCACGCTATGGCTGTTGGTAAGGCAGATCGGACCGGTAAAGTAACCGCCATCCTGGATCCAGTGGGTGCCGGTCATTTCGCCATTGCCGTTCAGGGCGTG